>DFLL01000024.1 GCA_002375205.1 Caryophanales bacterium UBA3620 | reverse complement strand
GGTATTAAGGTAGAAATAGAACACTACGGAGACTTAGAAATAGTAGATATCCTAAACTCTGACAGTAGTCCATATGATGCTGTATGGATATCTAATTCTATATGGTTATATATGTTAGATAATAGTTACTTAACTACTGATAGTAAATCAATTGTTATCGACCCAGTAGTAATGGCAATAGAAAAAAGTAAAGCTGAGGAACTGGGTTTTGTTGGTAATGATGTATATAATAAAGATATACTAACTGCTATTAAAGAAGGAAAACTAAAATATGTTATGGCATCAGTTACTAAAACCAATACTGGAGCTACTAGTTACTTAAGTTTCTTAAATAGTATGGCAGGATCTCCTGAAGTATTAACGGAAGAAATGCTTGATAATAATAGTCTTAAAGAAGATTTGAAATCATTCTTTAAAGGAGTAGAAAGAGTAAGTGGTGATGAAGAGTATCTAACTGAAATGTATAAAAATGGTGACTATAATGCCATGATTAATTATGAAAGTTCTCTTATTGAATTAAATAAAGAATTAGTAAAGAAAGGTAAAGAACCACTATATTTAATCTATCCAATAGATGGAGTAGCTATTAATGATATGCCATTTGCCTATATAAATAATGATTCAAATGATACTAAGAATAAAGAAAGATTTAATATATTACAATCATATCTAAGAAGTGATGAAGCAATTAAATTAATGGAAGAATATGGCTATCGTTCTTGGTATGGTGGTACAAATGATAAAGCAAATACTAAAGTATTTAATCCAGATTGGGGAATAGATACTACTAAATACTTAAAAGATATGAAGTATCCTAGTAAAAAAGTAATAACTAAAGCCCTTAGCCTATATATAGAAGTTCTTCGAAAACCTACTCATGTAGTATTTTGCTTAGATGTATCAGGAAGTATGTATGGAAGTGGTCTAGATGAATTAAAAGAAGCTATGAATTATATCTTGGATTATGAAACCGCTAGTAAAGATATGTTACAGTTCTCTGATAAAGATAAAATAACAGTAATAACCTTTAATAATGATGTTGAAAAAGTATATGATACTAAATATGGTAGTGATACTAGTGAAGTAATAGATAATATAAATTCTCTTGAAGCTGGTGGTGGTACTAATATTTATAGTCCAAGTATTGAAGGATTAAAAATATTAAAACAAGATAGTGATGACGAATATACAAAGACTGTAATCTTAATGACTGATGGGCAATCAAATACTGGTTCATTTAATGATTTAAAGAAATACTATATAAGAAATAAAGAAAATGTTCCAATATATAGTATAACTTTTGGTAGTTCTAGTGAATATGAGTTAAATAAATTAGCAGACCTTTCTAATGGTAAAGTATTTGATGGCAAGAGCGGATTATTAAAAGCCTTTACTGAAGTAAGGAGTTATAACTAATATGAAGAATAAAGAAGTAGTATCAGCTCTTGTAGGAGCATCATTCTTCGCTGTTCCTTACTTAGGTTTATCAATAGCAATAGCACCAGCCTTAGCCATTGGAGCAGCGGCCTTTGGTGCCAGTGAATTAGTCTTATCTAGCTTTAAAAGTAAAGAAACATTAAAAGATACCAATAGAACTCTATATCAAAGAGTGCAAGATGCTAAAAAACAAAATAAAGAAATATTAAGTCTAATGCCGAAAGTAGAATCAGGGGATACCAGAAAGAATTTAAATGAAATCCACAGTACTGTTGATAAAATATTAACTACTATTGAAAATAGTCCAAATAAAGCAAATAGATTAAATAACTTCTTTGATTACTATTTACCAGTACTAATAAAAATAGTAAATCGTTACGATGAAGTTGAAAATCAGAAATTAGTATCCAAAGAAGGAAAAGAATTTATGAAGAAAGCCGATAAAATGATTGAAGGAACAAATAACGCTTTTGAAAGTATTCTATCTTCTCTATATCAAAAAGATATCATGGATGCTGATGCTGATATGAAAGTATATGATATGATGTTAAAAGCAGATGGAATAGTGGATGATAATCCAATAATGAAAGGAAGTGATAATGATGAAGAATAAGAAAGCCTTAATAGGAATTATCCTCTTTATTGTCTTAATTATTGCAATCATTGTTATTAAGTATTTAACAGATAATGATAAAGGAGATATCTTAACTGGAAAACTAACCACTGTCTATGTAGCTACTGGTGGTGGTAAAGAAGACTTTTTAAATGACGAAGATGTAAATAAGATTCTTAGAAAGAAGTATAAAATAAACGCTGTATTTGACACATGGAGTAATGGTAAAACAATAACAAAGCCATTAATAAGAGAAAGTGTAGGCCTTGGTAGTCAAAATATTATAAATAGAATGTCAAGTGGCGAAGAGTTTACAATTTTGTCTGTTGGAGTATCTAAATACGATGCACTATTTACTTCGGACCAAAGATTCTATGATTATTACAAATTAAGTCCAAATAAAGAAGCAGGAGAATCAGACAGATATACTGTTCTAGATGGAGGACTAACACTAAATACTCCAATTGTCATATATAGTTGGAAAGAAGTAGTAGATGCTTTAATAAATGAAAGTATCGTAACAGAAACAGATGGCGTTTACTATATAACTGATATGAATAAATTAATTGATTATATATTGCAAGGTAAGAAATGGTCAGATATAGGTCTGGGTAGTTTATATGGAAATATTAATATAGCTTCTACTGACCCAGTATCATCTAGTCCTGGTGCTACATATTATGGATTATTACTTTCAATATTAAGTGGTGGACAAGTAACATCTGATAACATTGAAAATAATTTACCAAAATTAAAAGACTTCTATATCAAATCAGGATATATGAATAATACCCCTGCCGATCTATTTGAAAGATACTTAAAAACAGGTATGGGCGGAGAACCAATGATTGTCGACTATGAAAAAAGTATGATTGATTTTGCAAACTCTAGTCCAGATGCCTTTAATCAGGTAAAAGATGATATAAGAATATTGTATCCTACTCCTACTATATGGAATTCACACTGTTTCACAGTTTTCACAGATAAAGGTGCTAAATTATATGAAGCTCTAAATGATAAAGAAATAGGACAAATAGCCTGGGAAAAATATGGATTTAGAACCGGAGTAACAGGTGGTACATATGATGTATCAAGTATCGGACTTGGAGTACCACAGACAATAACAAGTACAGTTACAAGTTTAAAAATGGATACTTATAATAGATTAATAGAATATCTAAAGTAAAGGAGAAGAAAATGAGTAATTTAGAATTAAAAGTAAAAGAAAAAGTAGATGAAAAGAGTATTGAAGGGTTAGTTAATGAGAAAGAAATAACTGAAAAGAAAATTGAAAAATCATTAAACTATGACGAACTATCTAAAGAAGAAAAAGAAGCTATTGAAGAATTTAATAGTAAATTAGATATTAATGATGCTGCCCAAATACTACAATATGGAGTTGCAGCTCAAGAAAAAATATCAAAGTTCTCAGATAGCATTCTAGAAGATGTTAAAACAAAGAATACTGGTGAAGTAGGAGATCTACTAGCGGACTTAGTTAGTCAAATAAAATCATTTGATAAAGATATCAGTGGTACATCTAAAAAGAACTTTATAGCAAAATTATTTAGTAGTGCTAAGAAAGAATTTGATTATATCGTAGCTAAATACAGTAAGATTGAAAAGAATATCGATACTATCGAAGGTGGACTAGAAAAAGATAAAGTACAAATGTTAAAAGATATAACTGTCTTTGATACAATGTATGAAAAGAATTTAGAATACTTTAAAGAAATATCTCTATACATAATCGCAGGTGATAGAAAACTAGAAGAGTTAAGAAATGTCGAACTTCCTAAATTAAAAGAAGTTGCAGAAAAAAGTGGAGACCAAATAGATGTCCAAAAAGTAAATGATATGGAGGCTCTAATTAATAGATTCGAAAAGAAAATCTATGACTTAAAGACTACGAGAATTATATCTATTCAAATGGCTCCACAAATTAGATTACTACAAAATAATGAAGCAGAATTAGTAGAAAAGATACAAAGCTCTATTACAAATACCATTCCATTATGGAAGAATCAAATGGTTTTAGCTCTTGGTATTAATAATGCTAAGAATGCTCTAAAGTCCCAGCAGGCTGTATCTAAATTAACTAATGAAATGTTAGTTAAGAATAGTGAGACTTTAAAACAAGGTTCAATTGATATTGCTAGAGAAAGTGAAAGAGCTATCGTTGATATTGAAACACTACAAAAGACAAACCAAGATTTAATCGAAACATTAGATTCAGTAATTGCTATTCATGAAGAAGGAAGAGCTAAGAGAAAAGAAGCTGAAGCCACTCTTGAAGATATTGAAAAAGAATTAAAAGCAAAAATGTTAGAAATACATGTTAAAGAAAAATAGGTGCTTTATGAGAGAAGATTATTTTAAAGATATATATAAAGATTTCTTTGGAATAGAATCAGTACCTAAAATTGAAGTAAAAAAGGAAGAAGAAAAAGTGGGGCCACAAGAAGAGATGGCCTCACTCTTCCTTAAAATAAACAATTTAAATATTGATGAAGAAGCCAAAGATTTACTTAAAAAAATGATTGAATATATGCGTAAATATAATGAAGGACTAGAAACTAATTATGTACCATTTAGGTTAATCATTAAAACTAACACTAGTGCTTTAGTACATAATATTAATGATATCTTATATACTGCTGGAGAGTATTTTAAATATATTGATACTAAGCAAAAAGTATTATCATTATATAAAATAAATAAAGAAGAAAATTATCATGATTATGGTTTCTTACTTATCCATGATTTAAATGGATTAAATATTTTAGAGGATCGTGATATTAAAACATTTATCTATGACTTTGAAAGATATTTAAAAGAAGATAATAAAAGTATAACAATAATATCTGGTACTGATGAAGAATTAACTAGTTTCTTTTTAGGTAGAGAAGAATTAAAAAATAAATACTTTACTTTCCAAATAGAAGGAATTAATCCTGATGTTCAAGATATTTATAATGATATATTAGGTAAAGTAGCGGTAGATGATGATACAAAAGTAAAATTATTAGATTATCTAACAAATACATATAATAAAACCATCGATTATGTTACCTATGAAAATGATCTAATAAAATATATTTCTTTTAATAAAGAATTGCCTAAGTTAAAAGAAGAAAAAACATTAGAGGAAGTATTTGCTAGTTTAAACGAATTAGTAGGATTAGAGAAAGTTAAGAAAGTACTACATGAATTAGTAGATGTAATAACCTTAAAAGAAAAAGCCGGAGATTCTCTAAAGATAAAAGATATTAATTTACATATGGTCTTCTTAGGTAATCCTGGTACTGGTAAAACTACTATTGCTAGATTAATATCTGGTATCTTATATAATTTAAAATATATTAAAGAAAATAAATTAGTCGAAGTATCAGTAAAAGACTTAGTAGCGGAGTATGTCGGACAAACTGCTCCTAAAACAATGAGTGTCATTGAAAAAGCCATGAATGGCGTATTATTTATAGATGAAGCATATGCACTAGCTACTAAAAATGATAATTCATATAATGCTGAAGCAATAGCTACATTAATTCAAGCTATGGAAAATTATCGAGATAAATTAGTAGTTATCTTTGCTGGATATACTAAAGAGATGCAAGACTTCTTAAATTCAAACTCAGGTATTACATCTAGAATAGGTTATACTTTAGAATTTGATGACTATACTACTAAAGAATTAATTGAGATATTTAAAACATTTACAAATAAGGCAGGATTTATTGTCAAAGAAGATGCTTTAGAATATCTAGAAGAAATAATAAATAAATATCGTAATATGAAGAACTTTGGTAATGCTAGATTTATTAGAAACATCTATGAAAAAACAGTAATTAGACATGCTTCTAATGTTAAGAATAAAAAACAAAAGAATATCTTAAAGACAATTACTAAAGATGATATTAGTATTGATAATTTAATACTAGAATAATACTTAATTGTATTATTCTTTTCTTTATCTTTTGAAGCATAATATACTATAATCATCAGAAATAAACATGAAAAATGCCTAATAATTATAAATAAAAAAAAATCAAATAGTCTTGAAATAAGTTCTAAAATATGTTATATTCTTATCGAGCTGTGAAATTAGCTCAGTGATTTAAATAATTATATATGAGATGAAATCCTATATATATGATTGTAAGGAAAGGCCCTTATAATTAGGATGCACACTAAGTGAACTGTGTGATAACAGTAAATTAATAGGAGGATTTCATATGAAAGAAAGTTGTAAAGACTATTTAAATCACAGTGAATTAAGGAGTTTTAACGAAACACTTTTCTCTTTCATAGACGAAAAAGGAGTTAAAGACTCTGAAATTTACAAAAAAGTAGATATAGATAGAAAATTATTTTCTAAAATCAGATGCAATAACAATTACATCCCTCGAAGAAATGTAATTATCAAATTATGCCTTGCTTTAGGATTAAAAAGAAACGATTTTAATAAATTATTAAATAGTGCTGGATATTCTTTAAGTAATAGTAAATTTGATTTAGTTATTTCATACTGCTTAGATAATAATATTTATGATTTAAAAATTATAAATGATTATCTATATACATACTCAAATACTGTTTTATAGCAGTATTTTTTTTTGTCGCTTTTTCAGCGACCACTTCACATATCATTTATAGTAAAATGAAATCAGTTGAAGGGAGAAAAAGATTAAAATGAAAACAAACATTGCAGCATTAATGAGTTTAATTTCAGAAGAAGAAAGGTACTTAAATGGCAGAAGCTACACAATAAAAGGGTATGCAATCAATACGTCAGTAGAAGAACTTGATGGTAGAATTAATATCATCGAAGATAATAAAGAGGCATTTGATTTAGATCTAAAAGAAATAGAGAGAATATCTAAAGAATTATCAAAATTAAAAAGAGTTCTATATGAAAAAAATAATCAATTTAAATTAAGTGATGGAAGAAGCATACAAGAAGCAATTGTAGATAACACCAATTTAAGAAAACTTAAATCTACTTTTGAACAACTATTAATGCTAAAAAATTCTAAAAGGAGGGTAACTGAAGTAAACAATTCATATTTTGAATGCAAAACAGTAAACTTCGATTCAAGAGAGTTAAGAAAAAGACTTGAAGAAATTGATAATGAAATACAGAAAACCGATTTTGAAATTTCAAAATTAAATTCTGTTGAATTTGAAATTTAATTCTGGGGTTCTACTAAGATATTTTGTAGATTAAATAAAATATAAAGATTTTAGCCCAAGTATTTCTTGTTATTCTATTTGATACTTTTAGAGTTTAAAAGGATTTACATATTAATAATTATTAATTACTAATTATTAAAAAAATTATATATTTATATCTTATTTATATTTATAGTTTATTATGAAATTAATGTGAAATTAATTTTAAAAAAATGAATAATAAGAAATGCGACTAGCTACTAGTATATTTACTTGTAATTATACTAGTAGCTTTTTATCTTTTTGAAGCCTAGGGTCTTCAAAAGTAATTTAGAGACTGTAGTCTCTAAATTAACAATTATGTATTTAAATATTTAGAAATATTTGGTATAATTAAGTTAACAAATATATCATTAAGGAGTTAAGTATGTTTAAATTATTATTACTACCATTTATTATAGTATATAATCTAGTACTATTACCATTTAAAATATTATTCTATTTATTCTTTCCGAATAAAGGAAGTAATTATACTAAAGATAATAATATATGGGGATTAAGTAAAGAAGATAAAAGAATAGCAAGACAAGAAAGAATGAGCGATGCTGACTATATAGAAGCAGAAGAAATTGATGATGATAATTTAGACTATGATGATTAAAATGCTCTCTTCCCCCCTTCCACATCCAATGAAAAAATAGGATTGATTTAAGCCAGTGTTTATAAGGGCTTGTGAGCATATTGAAGATTGAAAATAATTCTTGGGAACAACTCGGGAACAAGTTTTGTTAAAAATCTATATATTATTATAATTTTATGATAAAATAATTATTAACATTTCAGGTGGTGATTGGGTGGGTAAATTAAAAATCCTATTTATTAAAAATAGATGTGAAAAAATAGCAAGACATAAAAAAAGACGAAAGAATCATAAAAGAAAAAGAAAAATTAATAGTTTAGTTTTACAAAGATCACAAATAACTTTTAAAAAGAATAATTTTTATGAAAATAATAATAGTAACGTAATAAATATACCGTCTGATTTTAGCATGATTGATAATCCAGATGAGTCAATATTAACATTAAAGAAAATTAATTATTTGTTTGAAAAAAGTAGAACAAATAATATATCAATGGATTATTCTAAATGTAAAAAATTAGGATTAGAGGCATCTGTATTGACTGATTTAATTGTGTTAAATGGATTTAAATACAGAAATAATACTGGGAATCCAGTGAAATTATCAGGAAATCAGCCAACATCATATACTGCAGGAGAAATGTTTTGGAATAGTGGATTATTGAAACATTTAAATTTAAGCAAGATTGAAGATCCACGTGTTGAGAGAATGGATCCTTTCAAAATGACTATGAATGATTCCAACTATGCAACAAATGAAACTATAATATATATAAATAAATGTTTAAATCGAACTGGATATAAACTTAATAATGAGGGAATAAGCTATTTTGCAAAATTAGTAGGTGAAATAATAGGTAACTCTAAAGAACATAGTGGAAGTAATGGTGAATGGTATGTGAGTGGGCACTTTACTCAAGCAACACCGGGAAATTATGGTAAAGGGTGCTTGTGCTTTATAAGCATTGGTAATACTATGTTTGACAATTTAATGTATAATTGTAAAAGTGAAAAAACGACTAACAAAATTTTAAATCATTTAAAGTTTCATAAAAAATTATTTAATATCGGATGGAATGAAGAATCTTCAGTTACAGTATTTGGTTTACAATATAAAATTAGTAGTGAGACAGATGATAAAAACGTTGATAGAGGAACTGGCACAATTAAATTTATAGATAGTTTTGCAAATTTAGGGAAAACATTTAATAATGAAAAGCCTAAAATGACAATAATATCAGGGAATACTCATATTATGTTTGATGGCACATATAATTTGAGTGAGAAGAAAACAAAGAAGGGCAATATTCAAGTTATAGCTTTTAATAAAGAAAATGATTTGAAAAAAAGACCGGATCCAAATTATGTAAAAATTTTAAAAAATAAGTTTCCTGGTGTTATAATATCATTAGAGTTTTATTTAGATAAGATGTATCTTGATAAATTAAAGGAGGGGAAATAATGGAAAAAATAATATTAGAAAATTATGATAAAAGTAAAATGAAAAATCTCATAGTATTATCTGGAAGAGAATTAGGTAATAATATTAGAAAACGTTTTAAGTTAGATGAATTAGATATTGATGACAATGAATATGAAGTTGTTTTTCCTGAAAGCATTATATCTATTTCAACATCATTCTTTTTGGCACTGTTTGGTGAAAGCGTAAGAAAATGTGGTAGCAAAGAAAAATTTGAAAGTAAATATTTATTTAATGTAAATGGCAGTTTAAAATCTAATATAAATGATGGTATTACAGATGCATTAAATAACGTTGATGGACTTTCTTTATGAATGATTTAGTTGTAAAGTGTGTTACCAAAGATAATCTTTTGGAAAACATTTCAAATATTGCTACCGTTGTAATTTCTTTCATTAATCTATTATTTATTATTACTATTTATTTCAAAGATAAAAAGAATGAGAAAAGTGAAAAATTAAAAAATTATAAATATGATTGGTTTAAGATGATTGATGTTAGAAAAAGAGTTGATAATTTAAATAATTTAAATATGACTATAAAGCAAAAAGCAGATGAGTTATATAATGATTCGGAAGATTCTCTAGAAAAAAGGAACGATATAATGGCCAATACTTTATCTGAAATAAATTCAGTAATGTTTTCAGAAAAAAACAGTTTTACATATATATTAAAGTGTATTGATGTTAGTGAAAATGTTGAAATAACAAAATTATATAATGATTATCAAGAAGAATACATGAATGTATTATTAATGGCTAAAGCAAAAGAAGAATTTGATATATCAAAGTTGGTTGATCTTTCTTCTAAAATTAGTGAAAAATTCTATATCTTTGGTATTAATTTAATAAAATAACCGGTGACTAATTATCATCGGTTTTATTATTGTCTAAATTATCTATTACGGCAACTACTTCATCTAGGGTACTTGTAAATAGGTGTGAATAAGTTTTTAAAGTTTCTTCAACTTTTGTGTGACCTAAGTATTTTGCTACTACTTGAACGTTAGCTCCTTTATTAACCAGAAGAGATGCACATGAATGTATGAAATCATGTAATCGGATCTGTTTAACATTAGCTAATTTACAGTTAACATTTTTATGATTTGTAGGTGTATTGCTACATACAGGAAGCATATCTCCGGCTACAAAGAAATTATCATTGAATCCAGGTAACTTTTCTTCCTCGCTTTTCATCATTTTAAGGTCGCTTGTAAGGACTTGTGGCATCTTTAATATTCTTATACTACTTTTGGCTTTAGGAACCGAGAATCGCCAATTTTTAACGGATCCACAACGATCATTAATTTGCTTGGTTATACTTAAAGTTCTATCTTTAAAATTAATATCTTTCCATTGTAATCCTCTAAGCTCTCCACGTCTTAATCCACAGTAATATAATATCTCAAAAATACCAATCCATTTAATATCAGTTTCAACAGAATTAAATTGTTAATATTCAATTCTCTTAAAATCCAATGGATCTTCTGAAATAATTTCTAAAGAATACTTAATTCGTAGTAATTTAATTACTTCAGTTTTCAATCTTTTATAATCCTTTTCATCAATATTAAATATATCTTTAGCAGATTTATAGTGTTGAAAAAAAGTAGCTTCCCACATAGCATTACGATAAAAAGAACTAGCAATATAGAAAGCAATCACCTCAGGCATAATATATGTTACAACATATTCATCATAATTTTCATAAAAAGGATCAATAACCTTTTCACATTCTTCGTCACTTATATCTTCATCAGTACATTTTCTTAACATAAAATACCTCCAATTCTTTGTATTAATCACTTAAAATTTAAAATTAGTCAAGTTTATAGGTACAATTAGGTAATTTCTGGTATGAATTAATGTCAAAATAACAAATTTTGTCGAATAATATGTTATAATTTTATATGAGAGATAACAATGCTTTGAGGGTGATGAGGATGAATAAACTGTTCATAGATACAAACATTTTTGAATCCAAAGGATTTAATTTTGATCAAAGAAATATTTTGATAAAATTATTAATTGAAAATGCAAAAAACAAAAATTATGAGTATTATAATTTATCAGTTATTGATAAAGAAATTATTTCACATATAACTGATCGTTGCAGTTCAAGGAAAAAAGAACTTTTTGGAAAATTTAAATGGATAGAGAATTATGTTAAAGAAAAAGATATAGATACGAATTGCTATAAAGAATTAATTGATTATGAAAACTTTAAAAAAAATATATATGCTGTAGATTGTAGTCTCGAAAAAGTAAATCCTGAGAGTGTCTTTAAAAAGTATTTCAAAGTAGAATTACCTTTTGAATTAAAAAAAGAAAAGAAAAGTGAATTTCCTGACGCTTTTATATCTGAATATTTAAACGATTTATCTAGGAAAGAAGATGACAAAATTTATTTTATAAGCAATGATGATGGATTAGTAAAGTCATTAGACAATTCCATTATAACATTTAAAAATATAACTGGCTTTTTTAGTGAAATTAATAGTGACGATTCGAAAAAAACAAAACAATTTGCTCGTGAAGTTATTACTGCAAAATTAACTGAAATAAGTTTTCATGTTTTAGGATTAGGAGAATTTAATACTGTTGGTTTAGAAGATGAAGAAATAAATCCAGAAAATATTCAATTAAGTGATAATTTTGATTTGGAAATATTAGAATCAAATGATAATGAATTATATGTAAATTGCACATTTAAGAAGGTAGAACTAATAGGTAGTTTTAGCTGCTTGGATTATGAAAATTCCTATTGGCCAAATGATGAAGATTATTATACTTATACCGAATATTTTAAAACCAATAAAATTGAATATGACAATTATGAAATTAATTTGAAAATATATAATGAAAATGATAATTATAAAATTGAATATGACAATTTGTATAGTTTCAGTATTAATTATGAAAATATGAAAGAATATGCTACAGAGCATTTTAGTCCATTTGAAGATTATGATGGTGAAGATGATTGGTCTCAAGATGGCTATATGAGATAAGGAGTAAATAATATGAATAATAAAAAAGAAAGAGAAAGAGAAGAATTACATAAAACAATTTGGAAAATTGCTAATGAATTAAGAGGATCAGTTGATGGCTGGGATTTTAAACAATATGTTTTGGGTTTGTTATTTTATAGATTTATATCTGAAAATATAGAAAACTATGTTAACGATAATCAAAGAAAAGCAGGAATTAAAAATTTTAAATATAGGGATATTTCTGATGAAGAAGCGTTACTTGGAAAAACACAAATACTTGAAGAAAAAGGTTTCTTCATATTACCAAGCGAGTTATTCTGCAATATTAAAAAAGGTGCAGATAAGAATGAAAACTTAAATGTCGTTATATCAAATGTATTTAATAACATAGAAGCATCTGCTAGAGGAACTGCTTCTGAAAATGATGTAAAAGGCTTATTTGATGATTTTACTATTGATAATAAATTAGGTAACACAGTTGATGAAAGAAACGAAAAGCTTGTTAAATTATTGAATGCTATTGGAGATTTAAATTTTGGAGATTATGAAGATAATAACATAGATTTATTCGGAGATGCATATGAGTTCTTGATGACAATGTATGCATCATCAGCTGGAAAATCAGGAGGAGAATTCTTTACTCCTCAAGAAGTTGGAGAATTACTTGCAAGAATAGTAATAATGGATAAAACATCTATTAATAAAGTTTATGATCCTGCATGTGGATCAGGAGGATTACTTTTAAAATTTGCTAAGATACTTGGAAAAGAAAATGTTAGAGATGGATTCTTCGGTCAAGAAATAAACCTTACTACTTATAACTTAGCTAGAATCAATATGTTCTTACACAATATTAATTACAATAACTTTAGTATTGAAAGAGGGGATACATTAATTCATCCAGTTCATTGGGATGATGAACCATTCGATGCGATTGTATCTAATCCTCCATATTCAATTAAATGGGCAGGAAAAACTAATCCAATTCTTATTAATGATGAAAGATTTGCACCTGCAGGAGTATTAGCACCAACATCTAAAGCAGATTTAGCATTTACTATGCACATGTTATCTTGGTTATCTCCTAAAGGAACTGCGGCAATAGTTGAGTTCCCAGGAGTTCTTTATAGAGGTGGAGCAGAACAAAAGATTAGACAATATATGATTGATAATAATTTTGTTGATACAGTAATTCAATTACCATCTGATTTGTTCTTCGGCACATCAATTGCTACTTGTGTATTAGTTTTAAAGAAAAATAAAACTGATAATAATATCTTGTTTGTAGATGCGTCAGAAGAATTTATTAGAAACACAAACAAAAATAAGCTTTCTGATGAAAACATAAATAATATAGTAGGTCTATTGAAAGATAGAAAAACAATTGAAAATAAAGCGTATTTAGCAACTTATGAAGAAGTAAAAGAAAATGATTATAATATATCAGTTAATTCATATTTAAAAACTAATGCAGAAGATAACAATATTGATATCGAAGAAGTAAATAAAAAACTTGCTGAAGTTGTACCAAGACAGCAACAAACAAGAAAAGAACTAGAAGAGATAATCAAAGAGCTTGAGGTTGATTATTATGAGTAGAATTAACGAATTAATTAGAAAATTATGCCCTAACGGTGTTGAATATAAAAAAGTGTGGCAAATTACAACTTGGGATAAAAAATATAATTCAGTAGATAAGTATATGCAACCTAAAATTATAAAATATAATTATCTTTTAGCAAATCAATTGAATGAAATAATAGTAGATAATGGAGATGTTTTTATTTTAGAAACTGGTATAAACAATACTAAAAAATATACTAATGAAGATTTAGCTGGAGATAATTTATGTAACGGAAAAATTATAGCGATTCCATGGGGAGGTACTCCTAATGTGAAATATTATAACGGTAAATTTGTTACTGGAGATAATAGGATAGCTGTCTCAAATGATATCAATGTCTTAAATACAAAATTTTTATATTATATATTTGAAAATAAAATGAATGAAATTGCAGATTTTTATAGGGGATCAGGAATTAAGCATCCAGAAATGAAGAAAGTACTAAACTTAGATATTCCAGTTCCGCCAATTAAAGTACAAGAAGAAATAGTTCGAATACTTGATAAATTTGGTGAGCTAGAAGTGGAGCTAGAAGCGGAGCTAGAAGCGAGAAAGAGTCAATACGAGTTTTGGCGTGAGAATGTTTTTTCTTCCAATGATAATTTAGTAAAATTAGATGATATTTGTAATATTACAGCAGGTGGTACTCCTTCTAAAACACATAGTGAATACTGGGAAGATGGAACAATTAAATGGTTAAGTTCTACAGTATGTGAAAACAAAAAAGGAATTAGTGAAGTAACTAATTACATTACAGAATTGGGATTAAGTAAATCATCTGCAAAATTACTAAAACCAGGTACAACTTTAATTGCAATGGTTGGTGCTACAATTGGGAAAGTCGCTTATTTAGATTATGAAGCATGTACTAATCAAAATGTTGCTGGTTTATATCCTAAAAATATTAATGAATTAGATACATCATATTTATATCATGCATGTCGTAATCTTTACTCCACTTTTTTAGATTATGCTAATGGTAAATTTTCAATGGCTAGTTTAGGCTATATTAAGAATTTAGAAATACCATTACCTGATATTAATGAGCAAAGAAGAATTGCTAAGTTACTTGATAAATTTGATACATTAATTAACGATATATCTGATGGTCTTCCTGCAGAAATAGAATTAAGAAGAGAACAATATGAATACTATAGAAATAAATTATTAAGTTTTGAGGAGTTGAGTGTTAGTGAGTAGTATAGGTTTAATAAGTGAAAATGATAACTCTACTGTATTAGCAGAATATACAGGTTTAAATAGGGTAGCAACATCTTTTCAAAGTGAAGATGCTCTTGAAAAAGAATTAATAAAAACTTTAGTTGAACAGGGATATGAAAGATTAAATATTAACTCTGAAGATGAATTAATTCTTAACTTAAGAAGACAATTAGAGAAACTTAATAATTATCATTTTACTGATGGAGAATGGGATTCTTTCTTCACTAAAGTAATAGCTAATAAAAATGATTACATAATTGAAAAAACAAGATTAATTCAAGAAGATTATAAACAAGAAATAACACTTGATTCAGGAGAAAAGAGAAATATCTATTTAATAGATAAAAATAATATTCATAATAATAGTCTTCAAGTATTGAATCAATATGTTAATAATGACGGTAATTTTGATAATAGATATGATGTTACTATTTTAGTTAATGGTCTTCCATTAGTTCATGTTGAATTAAAGAAAAGAGGAATTGATTTAAGAGAAGCTTTCAATCAAATAGAAAGATATCAAAGAGATTCATTTTGGACAGGATCGGGATTATATAACTTTGTTCAAATATTTGTTATTTCAAATGGAACATTAACTAAGTATTATTCTAATACTACAAGAGAGTTCCATATTAACAATCAAAAGAAAAAGAAATCTAACTCATTTGAATTTACTTCATATTGGGCAGATCAAAAGAATAATGGTATTACAGATCTAATTGACTTTGCTAAAACATTTTTCACTAAGCATACATTATTAAATGTATTAACTAAGTATTGTGTATTTACGAGTGAAGAGGATTTATTAGTAATGCGTCCTTACCAAATAGTAGCAACTGAAAAGATATTAAATAGAATTACAATTGCATACAATAATAAATTCTATGGAACACTTAGATCAGGTGGATATATTTGGCATACAACTGGATCAGGAAAAACATTAACATCATTTAAGACTTCTCAATTAGCTAGTAAATTAGACTTTATAGATAAAGTATTATTTGTTGTAGATAGAAAAGACTTAGACTATCAAACAATGAAGGAATACGATAGATTTAAAGAGGGAGCTGCGAACTCTAATACATCAACAAAAGTATTAGAAGAACAATTAAATGATCCAAATGCTAAAATAATAATAACTACAATACAAAAGCTATCTCAATTCATTAAGAAGAATGAGAATAGCGAAGTATTTAACAAACATGTAGTATTTATATTTGATGAATGCCATAGATCTCAATTTGGAGATATGCATAAAGCTATCATCAAGAAATTTAATAAGTATTATTTGTTTGGATTCACAGGTACTCCAATATTCCCAGAGAATGCTAGAACAATAAAAGGGATCTCTGAAACAACAGAACAAATCTTTGGAGAAAGATTACATACTTATACAATAGTAAATGCTATTGCAGATAAAAATGTATTACCATTTAGATATGAATATGTTGGTAGAGTAGATATATCAGATGATGTAAAAGATGAAAAAGTATACAACATAGATGAAGAAAAATTATTTGATAATCAAATACGTATAAGTTTAATTACAAATTATATAATAGATCATTTTAGTACTAAAACTAAAACATCAGAAAGCTATGTTTATTCAACTTTGGATAATGTCATAGATGTAGCAAAAAAACACAATACAGAAGAAATTAAATCTAAGAAGAGTATTAATGGTTTTAATTCAATATTTGCTGTATCAAGCATTAAAATGGCTAAAGAATACTATGCTGAATTTAAGAAAGAATTAGCTCTTAAAAATAGTAATCTTAAAGTGGCATTAATATACTCATATGGAGTAAATGGAGAAGATGGAGTTATAGATGAAAACTCTGAATCAACTGAAGCATTAAGTACTGATGATAGAACATTCTTAGAGGGTGCTATTAAAGATTATAATAATATGTTTGGAACAAGTTATGATACATCATCAGAAAGATTCCAAAATTATTATAAAGATGTATCTCTAAGAATGAAGAATAGAGAAATAGATATCCTAATAGTTGCTAACATGTTTTTAACAGGATTTGATGCTAAAACATTAAATACGTTATGGGTTGATAAGAATCTTAAGTGGCATGGTCTTATACAAGCTTTCTCTAGAACTAACAGAATCTTAAATAGTGTTAAGACATATGGAAATATTGTCTCATTTAGAAATTTAGAAGATAGACTAAATGAAGCATTAGCTAAGTTCGGTGATGAGAATGCACACGGTGTTGTATTATTAAAACCATATAAAGACTATTATTATGGATATGAAGATGATAATGGTAAAACTTTTGAGGGATATAAATCATTAGTAGAAAAGTTAACTTCAAAATTTGTACCAGGAGAATTAATGCAAAGCGAAGCAGAACAAAAAGAGTTTATCAAATTATATGGCGCAATATTAAAAGTAACTAATATTTTATCTTCATTCGACGAATTTAAAGATGACGAATTAATTAATGAAAGAGATACGCAGGATTATCATAGTATTTATATTGAACTTTATAATGAATTCAGAAATAGAGCTAAACAAGAGAAAACTGATGTTACAGAAGATGTAGTATTTGAAATGGAGTTAATTAAATCAATTGAAGTTAATATAGACTATATCTTAACATTAGTTAAAAAATATCACGATTCTAATATGGAAGATAAAGAAATATTAGTAAGTATTCAAAAAGCTATTATGGCAAGTCCAGATTTAAGAAATAAAAAAGATTTAATTATGGCATTCATTGATTCTTTAGATCAAGATTCAAACGTATATGCTGATTTTGAATCATTCATGAATAGTAAGAAAAAAGAAGAATTAGATAAAATAATAGCCGAAGAAGGTCTAAACAAAGACGAAACATATAATTTTATTCAAAGGTCATTTGATAAAGGTAGAGTAGAAACAAACGGAGTAGAGGTATCTAACATATTACCTCCAATGAATATGTTCACTCCTAATAATGAACGTCAAGAAAAGAAAAATAAAGTAACTGATAAGCTATTAGAATTCTTCGATAAATTCTTTAGTATTACAAGTAAGTAAAGTTGAGGTGAAACAATGGCAGTAGATACATTTAAACCAATTAATCAAACAATAAGTGAAATATTTTCTTGCGATGGTATTTATAAGATACCTAATTATCAAAGACAATACAGTTGGACTAATGATCAATTAGAGGCATTATGGGATGATTTATATGAAGCATATCAAAATAAAACTGTTAATAATGATTGTTATTTCTTAGGTTCAATAGTAGTAGTTAATGATGGCAAAGGGTATTTTGAACTAATAGATGGTCAGCAAAGAATTACAACATTAATGATATTAATGAATGTATTAGTAAAAGACTTTCCTGAAATCAATAAAAACAGTGATGAAATATTCGTTGCTGATAAAGATAAAATTCAAAACTGTATTTTATTCCAGGGAAGAAAAAATAGATTACAATTACAAACAGATCCTAAATATGATTCCATATTTAATGATTTGATAATTAATTGTGAATCATTTGCAGATATTGATGAACCAACAAAAAGAGAATTAAAACTTGATGATCCACAATATAAATATATTAATTCAGCAGTATTCTTTTATAAGAAATTATCTGAATTAAATGAAACAGAATTAGATGAATTTGTAAATTATATTTTCTATTCTACAAATATTATTAAAATAGAATGTACGAATCAATCATTTGCTATTAAACTATTCCAAGTACTAAATGATAGAGGATTAGAATTATCACCATCTGATATAGTAAAATCATACATAATAGGCAAATATGAACAAGATGATGAAACAGGTAAACAAATATTTAACAATAACTGGAAGAATATTGAAGACCTATCTAAACAATATGAATTTAAAATAGATGATTTTGTAGTATTTTATGAATATTATAAATTGAAATCAAATCCTAAAAGACAAGTAGTAGATGAATTAAGAGATATTATTCAAAGAAGCGATGTATACGAATTAGTAGCAGAACTTCATAGTTTTTCAGAATCATTAAAGAAAGTTTATGAGTCAAATAATCCAGTAATACTAAGTTTAAGATATATACCTTGGAAGTTCTACGTTATGACTGCATTAACAAGTGCATACCAAGTAAACTATCCGGAAAAAGATAAATTATTTAAAGAAATTAGAAGATTTTTCTATATCTCATTAACTGCAGGATGTACATTAAACCAAATAAAACAAATTTCATTTAAGCTAATTGAATCAATAGTAAATGGAAATAGTATTGATGACATAAAAGAAGATTTAAACAGAACTATAATATCAAGAAGAATGTATGCAAAAGTATATGATGCATTAGATAATGACGTTTATAATGAAAAGTTCTTAAAGCCACTAATGCTTTCATTAGAATATGAAAATCGAGAAAGTACAAATAATAGTTTTTATTCATTGGATAGTACATTACATATGGATCATATACTTCCAAGAGCTTATAAGCAAAAAAATGAATGGAGCCATATAAAAGATGAAGAAGTATCTTCAGAAATTAATGGCTTAGGAAATATGGCTTTACTTCAAGATATAAAAAATGAAGAAGCTCTTAACTGTGGATTTGAAAATAAAATAAGAATTTACAAAGGTCAAGATGAGAATGGAAATAATAAATCTGGTGTTACTTCATTCGAATTTACTAGATCAATAATTGAATATTATGATGCTGGCAATAAGACTTGGGATATTGAACAAATATTGGAAAGAAAAAATTATTTGATGACTAAAATAGAAGAGATGCTAGATATCAATAGAGAAGATATTAATTTAAAAATAGCAGATGAATCTGCTGGAGGAAAAACTGGCAAATCAAAGTGGTTATATAAAAATGTTTATTATGATAATGCAAAATTAGTAAGAGCATTGATACAAGATTATATTTTCGATAATAAATTAACGAAGTATTCAGAAATACCAGAAGATATTCGAAATTTTAAAATGCATTCACATGAATTAATTGTAGAAGAGAATAACCCTTTAATTAAAGATTATTCATATTCAGAAGTTGAGTCAAATGGAATAAAAGTATTTGTTAGAAGTATTTGTAAAAAAGATAATACTAATGATTTTCTTGAAGTATTAAAAAAATATTATGATTATACCTTAGAAGTTGTTGATATAAATGAATAATAAATTTAAAAGTTTGGAGAAATCCAAGCTTTTTTTGTGGTATAATATAAAATTAATAAATGAGGTGATAAGATGAAAGAATCTAGAATTATTATAATTATTTCAATAATAATGATGGTAGCATTAGTACCAATGTTATATTTATTGCAATTATTTGGTATAAATCAAGAATTAAGTATAAATATAATTACCAATTTGGGATGTGGAATTATAGTTGGTTTAGTTACAGCTATATGTCAGTATTTTATGGCTAAAAGGAGTATTATAAATACTGTGTATAGTTTATATTTTGAACTATATACTACTTATTATTCTGTTAAAAATAAAGAATTTTTCCATCATATTAATACAATTGCATTATTTAAAAAACTTACTGAATTATCCACAGAAATCAAGAATACATTGTCAGAATATCATGGATTTTTTAAAGAAAAGGATTCTATGTATACAAAAATTAATCCACAGATCAATATGGGTGAAAATTATAAAGCTGAAAAAATAATTAAAACTATTATTAAATGGTTTAATGAAAAAGCATTTGATAAAAGTATTAAACCATTTATAAATGAAGTAGAGAATATATTAAAAAATATTGATGAGAAAAGATTTAATGAAGATAAAGAACAAATGATAAAAATGTTTAATTATATTTGGAAATAACTACTGGATGATTTTTTATAGCCCATCCTTTTTCTTGGGAACAAATGGGGAACAACTACATAGAACTAGATAGGTAAAATAGGGCTATTTACGAGAAATATAGCAAGTGATAAATCAGTAATAATGAAAAAAATGACAAAAAAATAGGGTATTCTTTTTCCCCCTGAAGTTCCCTCTAGAGAGGGAACGCTTTTTGTTTTATAAGGTTTTCTGAGGTTTTCATGTTCAAGAAAGTAACTTTTACATACGAATTACATACGATTTTTTTGTATGAAAAACGTATGTGTTTTTATTAAAAACCCTTATAAGTGTTAGAAATTATTATTTTTTGCTCTCTTCAGCAGTGTTTGGGTGAGAAACTGTGGTATAATTATAATGGAGTTGATAATAATAGATGTACAACAAAAGCCACAAGTATTATACAGAGGGGTTACTTTAGATTATAATGTTATAAATAGAATTAAATTTTATGGTGTAGATATAGTTCCATAGAGCTAGTAAGCAAAAATAAAAACTTCGAAATTATCTATGTAGGAGCAGATATAGATTCGTATGCTGCAGGAAGTGAAATAGGTATTAGAAAATCTAATATCGCAAGCTTCAAAAAAGACGAGTTCGGTACAGGACTATTGTTCGATGCAGTAGGAACTTTTGAAAAGTGCATGATGGATGGATCTACAAGCGACTCTTGGAAAAAAGAATTAGACGAATATCTAGAAAAAAATGAGAATTAGTTCTCATTTTTTTTGGTGTGGAGGTAAAATCTGTTATGAAATTGACAGGAAGTATTTGATGTGATATATTATTGGTACGAATTGCTTTTAATATTTATTTTCTTTTTCTCCATAAAAATTAGTGAAAGGAGAAAAAAATATGAAATCAGTAGTACAAGATTGGTTAAGTACAATTTATTTGCAACAACAATCAGCGGTTTTAACATGTCTAAGAGGTTGCGATGGTTACCACAATAATGATTTATCAAAGAAACTAGTTAAGAAAATTAGAAGTTTAGCTTTAAATTGCGTGAAAAATGCAAAAAGCGATTTTATATCTAACGATATCAGTCTAGATGAAGTACAATTAATCAGTAAAGATTGTGATAAATATCCAGTTCATTTCTATATGCATTTGGTTTTTGCTTGTGAAGTAATTGGATATAAACATCCAGATAAAAATGTACGCAATTTCTTTTATGAGTCATATTGTATATTAGTAAAAGCGTTACATTTGAATATTGAAACAGAAGAAGAATGTGACGAAAGATTAAAAGATTAAAAAACATAATGTTAAAATAAATTAAAATAATTTAAGAGAGAAAGATGAAAATAAATATTTAGGCAAATATCGTTATTTATTTAAAAAGCGCATATAAAGATTTATATGTGTTTTTTTCATGTCATTATAACAGAGGAGCAATTGAATAATTGTGGTAATAAATGCCTTAATATGTTCTCTTCCCCCTGAAGAGAGCAAAAAAAATATTATTCCCACTTTTATGAGATAACTAATAGTTTATAGTGTGCTGTTTACCAAAGAAGATATATAAATTCTATTTTTAAATAATTGCTTTAATAAAAAATATGCTATAATTATAAATAGGTGAAGTATATGGAACTATTTAATAGATTTAGAGAAACGATTTTTTTAAAGGAAGATAGTGACTTAGAAAAACAATTAGAAGAACTTAAAAGAATTAGAGAAAAGTTAGAAAACACTGAAGAGATAGATAAGGATATAAGATATCTTGAATACGGAATTAATGGAGAAAAAGAAATTGCCTTTGAACTTAAAAATGCTAATATAGGTATGTATGTTTTACGTGATGTCACATTTGAATATAATGGTAATAAAGCACAAATAGATTATTTACTATTTACAAAGGGATATTTTTATTTAATTGAATGTAAAAATTTATTTGGAAATATAACAGTAGATAGAAGTGGACAATTTTATAGGGAATATGAATATAATGGAAAGAAAATTAAAGAAACAATTTATTCTCCGTATACTCAAGCAGTAAGGCATCAAGATATGATGAAAAAAATCTGGTCGTCATATCATAATATATTTGGTAACCTAATCTTTGAAAAATCTGATACAAACAATTTTTTTAGACCAATAGTTGTATTATCAAATTCCAAAAGTTATTTGAATAAAGAATATGCACCACAAGAAATAAAAAATAATATTATAAGAGCAGATCAGCTTGTTAGTTATATTCAAAAGGATATAAATAAATTTAATAATACACAATTATATAGTGAAAAAACATTAAAACAAGCAGCAGAAATATGGAAAAAAAGAATTGTTCCAAATAACACAAGTTTAGCAGACAAATATTTAAAAATTATTGAGGATAAAATAGAGAAGAAAAATGAACTAGAAAAAGAATTAAGAGAATTTAGAAATAAGAAATCCAAATCCATGAATATACCTGCATATTATATATTTACTGATGATGAAATGCAAAAACTCATAATTTTAAATCCCAAAACAAAAGAAGAATTAACATCAAATAAAATATTGTCTGATACTAAAATTAAATATCATGGCGATGAAATAATAGACATATTAAATAAGAAGTAAAAGAGGTAGTGAAATGAATAAAATGGTTAGATATATCATTCTTGCTTTGTCGTTATTGATTATTATGCCAATAAAAATATACGCTGGTAAAGGGTGCTGTTCAAATCACGGAGGTGAAGTTGGGTGTACTTCAGATGGGAGATCAATTTGTGCTGATGGTAGTATAAGTAAAAGTTGTACTTGTACACCACCTGCTATTTATGGATGCACTGATAGTAGTGCCAAGAATTATAATTCAAATGCCAATACAAATGATGGCTCTTGTACATATTATACTTATGGATGTACTGATCCTGATGCTAAAAATTATAATCCAAATGCTGATAAAAGCGATTCTTCATGTATATATTATAAAAAGGGATGTACCGATATAAATGCTAAAAACTACGATGAAACAGCAGAGCAAGATGATGGCTCATGTATATCATATATTGTAGGATGTACAGATTCATCAGCTAAGAATTATAACTCTAATGCCGAAAAGGATGATGGTAGTTGTGAGTACTATATAATGGGTTGTACTGATAAATCAGCAATTAATTATAATTCAGAAGCAGAAAAAAATGATAATTCTTGTGAATATGAACGTAAAAAAGATAATTCTAATATTGTAAGAAAAAGCCCAAGAAACGTTAATAATAACGAAGAAATAAATGATAACAATATAGATAATAATGATGATACAGGAATAGGAGTCCCCCTTCTTGTAGTTACAGGAATTGGAGCAGGAGCATACTATGAATTTAAAAAGAAAAAGAAAGAAGAAAAAAAGAATATATTAAGTTTCTTTAAAAAGGAAAAGAAGAAAACTTTCATAGATAAAATTTTAAATAAATAAACAAATTAACCAAAACAAGATATTCACATATAATATCACGAAGGTGATTATATGTATAATAATGAAGATAGACAGGTAAGAAAGATTGTAATCGATCCCGGGCATCCGAGTGAGATTAAACCCAGTATAAATAGAACTAGTTGTAGCAAAGTATAATCTATATATAATAATAAAAAAAGCAAAATACTTTTTAACAAAAAGCAAAATACTTTTTAACGAAAGTATTTTTTAATGGTATAATATATATATGAGTACAGGGAGATGAATTAATATTGAATTAAAAATAAGATATATAATTAAGGCAATATTATTTGGTGTTGATGAAACAGTGATTAATAATTTAGATCTTGGAAATTCATATAAAATAGAAAAAGATTGTATGATAAATCACAATTTATGGGAAGAATTTGACTATACTGCATTTGGCTTAAGACGAATATATGAAACTGCAAAATTGAATGATAATTTAGATGTTGTCATTTTAAATAAAGTCGAAGAAGTTAATTATGGTAATGTAAATTTAAAAAATGGCGAAGGATGGTTTGTTGGAGATAAAAATATTGAAGATATTATTTTTGATCATGAAAATGAGGAAATTGACTATGTTGATAAAAAGATGAGAATAGTTAGGCTCTATTCAGAAAATAGTTTTAATATTAAAGAACTACTAATTAATACAGAAGTAATAAATAAAAGCACAAATAAAATAATATATAATCATAATTCTAAAATACCTTTTCCAGATAGAATTCTTGGTAATATAAATAAATTATCCTTGCCGAATAAAGATGAAATTGATTCAATAAATAGCTTTATCTCTAAAATTGATTTAGATTTTAAAAATTCAAAATTTTCATCAAAAGTATTATCATCTGCTGTCTTTTTGTATGATCAGTCTTATACATCATCAGTAGCAACTATAAGATTTATGGTCTGTGTAATAGGCTTGGAAAGTCTTTTAGTTGATGGCAATAATGAGTTATCATATAGATTATCAAGAAATTGTGCAATGCTGTTAAGCTCAAATACTGATGAATATTTAGAATTGTTATCAAAAATGAAGAAAATATATAAAAAGAGATCAGATTATGTTCACAATGGAGTGGTAAAGAGTTTAGAAGAAGATGAAGTGGTAGAAACTAGAAATATTTTAAGAAATGTTATATTTAAGATAATTAAAAAAAATGTATCTCAAGAATCATTGATTAAAGAATTAGACTTAAAAGGATATATGTAATTATATCTTTACCTTTATGAATAATTTGATTACGGTAATGTACCAGATCAATATAGAGCTATTAGATCACCTTTATATTAAGAAGAAAAAGAAGAGGATAATGATTTACTATGATTTTGAAGGAGATGATGATGTAATTGAAAAAGGACGATGTGGGAATAAACTTATATTAATTGAATAAAAAACACGCATAGTTTAATTTATGCGTGCTATAAATTTATTTGACTATTTTTTTTGATAATGATTCAATAAATTCAATAACCTTATCTTTATAATTTTGTGATAATAAATAGTATTTATCTAATTCATGAGACTTACCAACTAAATAATCAATTGAACATCCTAAAACTTCACTTAATCTATATATAACAGGAAGTGATGGAATACGAACTTTTTGTTCATAAGCCTCAATTGATGAATTGCTAACTCCTACAAGATATTGTAATTTGATTTGAGAATACCCCTTTTTAACTCTCAAGCTTTTTAGATTAGACATATCAATTTTTTCTTTTGAAATATTGAATTCTTACTTATTATTTCTCACTACACATCACCTAATACCATTATGAATTAAAAAAAGATTAAAAACTCTTACACCGAGTATGGCAAAATAAAAAATATGTGATATAATTGTTATAGATAGCAGGAAAAAAACTATATCAAAAAAAGAGAGGTATAAAGAAAAAATGAAAAAGGCTAAAATAATTAGATTAGTAATAAATGCTATACTAGCAGAAAACATGAGTGTTGAAAATAACAATGGTAAATTAGTTTTTAAAGATAGTAGTGGTACAATACTAGAATTAGAATAAGCAAAATGAGATGAAAGCCAAAAGAGAAGAAACTATAATACCGGATTTGTATAAGGCATATCATAATACAATACTAAAGAATATTACACCTTTGATGGAAAAATTATGTTAAAAGATTGGAATGAATATTTCAAAGAAATATTAAATTTATGTTTAGGCGTATTTGCTTGATAATAATAGTAAAATAGCATGTTTACAGGAGGTGAAAAATGAAATGTAATAATTGTGGAACAAATATAGAAAATAATAAAAACTTTTGTCCAAATTGCGGTATAAAGATAGAACAAACTATACAGCAAAATCAGGAAAATTCTGTTCAAAATGGTGTAGTTAGTGAAAATAATAACTTACAAACACAGAATGCTAGTAAGGAAAAGAAAAATACACTATCATGGATATCATTAGGTTTTCTTGTTATGCAACTGTTTTGCTTTATATGTCAATTTAGTGGATTACTTTATAAATATGTTTATAGTAAATTGTTATTTATATTTGAATTTCCTTATATAATAGTTTCTTTGATACTTGCAATTATAAGTAGGGCTAAAAATAAAGATAAAATGTCTTTAGTATTAATAATAGTTGATATAACAGTGATTTTTATATTAATTATTTTTATAGTATTAGCAGTAATATTGTTTGCTTCTTTAATAAATGCCTGTTTAACCCCTAATTCTTCAGTAAACAGTTCTATAAATGAGATTTTCGATGGTTGTAGAGAGATGGGTTAAAATGGAAAACATACTATACCTAACAACAATTTCTGCTGGTTTTATAATTCTATTTATTTTTATATTATTCCTAAATAAGAAATATACAATTTTATCTATAGAAAACTGTATATATAGTTATATTATCTTTTTAATAATATTTATATTGTTTTCTAAAATAATCCATTTATTTATAGATTTTGATTTAAATAGCATGAGTTATTTACTATCCAATAATATATATGACAAATTAAAATTTGTTTTTTCAGGTTACTCTTTCATAGGTGGATATATAGGTGGTTTACTTGTAATACTTGTTTTATCTAAATTATTTAAAAAAGATAAATTGGATATAATGCTATTATATATTCCAAATATAATAATTATGTATTCTATTATGAAGATAGGATGTTATATTAAAGGTTGCTGTTATGGTGTAACAAACATACCTATTCAATTAATTGAGACTTTTATAAATCTTATTGCATTTATATACATTTTAATTCTTATAAATAAAAATAAAGAAAAAAACATAATTGTAGGATTAAGTTTTATACTATTTGGCAGCTTAAGATTTATGGTTTCAATATTTAGGGTATTTGTTAATAAATATACATTTATATTTATAGAATTATTTTGTCTGTTTTTAATCATTTTAGGAATAAAGATAATGATGAAATGTAATAATTGTAGAACAAATATCAAAGAAAATAAAAACTTTATTGATTTATTTAAAGGAGAAGAAAAATGAAAAATAGTGAAAAATTTATAAAATCTATAAAAGATGATAAAGTACGTTCAAGAGGATTAGTTATTGGTATGCAATGCCTTCTATCCGCATTAATTATCGGGTTGTTATTGAACTATAAAACAAGCTTTAGCAATAAATTACTTCCATTTTATATAATAGGAGGTATAATTGTCATAACTATATTAATTATTATAGCCATATTAAAATATCCAGATTATTGTAAATTGACTGATGATGAATACAAAATAATAGCAGATGAACTTGATAATAAAGTAGAAAGAGGATTTCCACAATATGGAATATATATTACAGAAAATTATTTAGTACATATGAGTAATAGTATTTCAACTCACTCATTCGCAATTTCATTTAAAGATATACTAGCTATTTCAACGTATGGCGGTGGAGGATATGCATACAGTAAAAAGAAAAGAAGAAACTCATTCTTTAGAATATTATTATCACATATTTTTGATTTCAAAGATAGTTCTACTAGTAAGGGTCAAAGTGTATTTATTGTAACAAACAAAAAAAGGTATCGCCTAGGATATTATTATCTCTTAAATGGTAAGGCAGCCAAAGACCTAGAGAATATTGCAAAATATATTTGCGAAAAAAATAGTAAAATTGATTGGGCATAGATAGGAGTAGAAATGAAAAGATTAATTATAAGCATGTGTTTATTTTTGATGTGTTGTCCTTTGCGTGTTAAGGCACTTGAAATAAATAATATTAACGAATTAAATGATTGTTTAAATTCTAATGAAGAATGCATTTTAAATTCTAATATTGAAAATGAGACCGATAATAAGGTTAAAATAGTTATTGAAGATAATGCAACTATTGATTTAAATGGTTATTCTATAATTAACTATTATATAGAAATTAAAGGTGGCTCTATTAATATAAACAACTCTAAAAATACTGGTGGTATAACAACAAGAGAACAAATGGGATTAGATATTACAAACGCAACATTAATTATAAATAATATTGATATAAAATCAACATTTAGTGCAATTAATATATCAAAGTCAAATGTAACAGTAAATAGTGGAAAATATAATGGCGATAGTTTTGGCCTTAGCATTTACAGCAATTCCAATGTTGTAATTAATGATGGGAATTTTAGTGGAAAGACAGGAATTATTTCCTACAATTCTGTTCTAACAATAAATGATGGAAATTTTAATGGCAGTGAAACTGGTATTACATTAAATACTGGTGGATTGGTAACTATTAATAATGGAAATTTTAGCGGAGAAAAAACCGGTATTTATACAACTAATATAAAAAATGATAATAGCGAATATAATGAAGTAATTATTAATAGTGGAAATTTTAATGGCGGTGAAACTGGTATTAATGTAGTAATTCAAGGAGAATTTTCCACTAAAATTAAAGGTGGGATTTACGAAGGAGGAAATAGAGGACTAGAAGTTAATTGCATTGGACCAGATGCTGATACATGTAAACAATCAGTAAAGATACTTGGAGGTGAATATAAATCACTTGGAAAGAGTAGCAATTATTCTTCAGCAATGTTGGCAACTTTATATAAAAGTTTATCACCAGAAAATCCATTACTTATATCAGATCTAATAGATAATAACTATGTCTTATCTGATGATAAATTTATTTCAAAAGAAGTATCTGGTTTTTATTCGTTCTATAATTACACTAAAGAATTATATGTTAAGATAAGTAAACTTGAAAATAATGTTGTAGAAGATGATACTAATGTTGTTCATGAAGATATTCCAGATGATAAGGAAATTATTAATGAAGGTACATTAGATTCATCAGCTAAAGAAGTAAATGATAATCCAGGTACAGGTAATGCGTATTATTTTATTGTTATATTATTATTTTGCGTTTCTCTAATTATATTGTTATATAGCAAAAAAATGGTAAAAGATTAATATTATATAATTTTAATTAATAAAAATATACCATAATAAATAATGAAAAAAGATTATTGAAGAAAATAATTGTATGTGCAATATCAATTGTTGGTAAATTTTATTTGCAATGCATAATATAATATCACCAATAATTTATGTACCAAATTATATAAAAGGTAAAAAACATAAATTATGATTTTGACATTGTTGTTCAAAATAAGTAATATTTTGATTATTCATTAGAAGATTATACTTACACATATGAATATTATGATACTCATTGTTCAAGCCTTGATTCAACATATTTTAATTGTAAAAAGAGAAGAAAATATACTATTAATTGTGGTAATGATAAACAAATAAAAATAGGAATAGGAGAATATTTTGAGAATTCAATTTATTTAGTGATAACTAAAATTATTAGAGAAAATTTTTAAAATTGCAAATTGAAAAAAGAAATAGCAGTTAATTTAAATAAATAAACAAATTAACCAAAACAAGATATTCACATATAATATCACGAAGGTGATTATATGTATAATAATGAAGATAGACAGGTAAGAAAGATTGTAATCGATCCTGGGCATGGTGGAACAGATTCAGGTGCTGTAGGAAATAATGCCCTAGAAAAAGATTACACTCTTTTAATATCTAAATATATGTATGATAGATTTAAAGAGCTTGGAGTACCCGTAGCCATTACTCGTGATAGTGATGTAACATTATCTCCTACAGAGAGAGTAAGTAGTATCTTATCTAAATTTGGTAATAATGATGATGTTATCGTAATATCGAATCATATTAATTCAGGTGGTGGACAGGGTGCGGAAGTTATCTATGCTCTAAGAAACCCTGATACATTAGCTAAAAATATCTTAAATAATATTGGAAATACTGGTCAAACAACAAGAAAATACTATCAAAGAAGACTACCTAGTGATCCATCAAAAGATTATTACTTTATTCATCGAAATACTGGTAGAACAGAACCATTAATTGTTGAATATGGTTTTATTGATAGTCAAAAAGATGTAAACTTTTTAAATAATAATTACAGGGATTTAGTAGAGGCAGTCATACAAGCCGTAACTAACTATATAGGAGTACCATATACTCCTCCAGGTGGAATGATATCAAACACCTATACTGTTCAAAGAGGAGATACCCTATATTCTATTGCTAATAGATTAGGTACAACAGTAGATGAATTAAGAAGAATAAATAATATTGAAGGAAATACCTTATCCGTAGGGCAAATACTAAGAGTACCAACAGAAAGTATTACTGATGATGAAGAAAATATCTATATTGTTAAAGCAGGGGATACACTATATAAAATAGCCCAAGATACGGGCACTACTGTGGATGAACTTAAAGCATTAAATAACTTAACAAGTAATACTCTTATGATTGGAGAACTACTTAAACTACCAAGTAATCTATTACCAGAAGATACCTATATCGTTCAAAAGGGAGACTCACTATATAGTATCGCGGCCAAATATAACACAACTGTTGATGCTTTAAAAGAAGTAAATAATCTTACAAGTAATATCTTATCTGTAGGCCAAGTATTAAAGCTTCCTACTGTGGAAGAAACATCTGGAACAATTACTTACACAGTGCAAAGAGGAGACTCTCTATATAGTATAGCAAGAGAATTTAATACAACTGTGGATGAAATAAAATATTTAAATAATTTAGAAAGCAATCTTTTATCCATAGGTCAAGTATTAAAAATACCTGCTTTTCAAACATTAGAAACAACATATACTGTGGAAAGAGGAGATTCTCTATACAGTATAGCTAGAAAATTTGACACAACAGTGGATAAATTAAAACAGTTAAATAACTTGTCATCAAACTTACTTAGTATAGGACAAATACTAATAGTAAGAGAATAAAAACTTTATAACAATTTGCTATAAAGTTTTTTAATTATTTATAAATAAAAGTTAATTTTACTTATTGACATATTTATGAAAATAATATACATTGATATTAGCAAATAAAAGCAAAGGGGAGGTTATAAAATGAATCAAGATAAAATGTATTTAATAAACAAAATATTTAATAATGAAACAATTAGAACTGTTTGGGACAAAGAACAAGAAAAATACTTTATAAGCGTTGTTGACATAGTTGGAGTACTTGCTGATAGTAGTGAGCCTAGAAAGTATTGGAATTGGTTAAAAAATAAACTAAAAAAAGAAGAGAATTTTGAAATGTCTAGTATTACTAGACAGTTGAAATTGAAAGCCCAAGATGGAAAATATCGTATGACTGATGTTGTTGATATTAAATGCTAGAAAAGATTTAGAATATGAAATAGGTAAGAGTATAGTTACTAGTGATAACGCCTTAAATTATGAATATGTAGATAAAAAAGAAATTGAAATGAAGTAGAGTTGAATAATTAATAGTAAATTAATAGATATTATGGAGGAATATATGGAGAAAAATGTTCAAGAATTAACATTATTGCTTATGTATTTAACTTCTTGGGATAATGATAATCCTTTAGAAGAAAATTACAAGGAATGTTGGAAAGGATATTCATTTGATGTTATAAATGAATTAACTAATAATGGGTATTTATTTCCCTCAAAATATAAAAACAAATCTGTGACATTTACCAAAGAAGGTATGAAATTAGCAGAAAAATTGAAGGATAAATATTTGAAGTAGGAGTATCATATGGAGGATAATTATAAAGATTGGGAGAAAAAAGTAGAAGCGAATCATAAAAGGAATGATAAGTTTATTCAAGAATTTGAAGACTGGTTAAATCAAAAAGGATTAGTAAAGAAAACAATTAGAAAACATGTAAATAATGCAAGTCTATATATTAATGATTATTTAAATTATTATGAGGCTCACAAAATGGAAGATGGTGTTTATTCGGTTCATGGATTTTTAGATGGATGGTTTATAGAAAAGTGTTTATGGTCATCAAGAAATTCATTGAAAGAAACTGCTGCCAGTATCAAGAAATTTTATGAATGTATGAGTGAAAAAGAATATGTATCAACTGATGATTATAAGTCATTGTGTAGAGAAATAAAAGATAATATGAATGAATATTTAGAGCAAATGGATGCTTTTGATGATGGTACATATTATGATATATTTTAGTGATTGGAGGAAAATTTATGACTAAGGTTTTAACATTTCAAGTAGGAATAGAAGGGTTAGAAGATAAGATTTGGAGAAAGATAGAGATAACTGATAGAAGAACAGTTGCTGATTTAGCATATACAATTCTTGCTACTTTTGATTCACTAGCATATCATTTATATGATATAGAATATAAAAACAAGGTTTATGATTGCTGGATTGATATTGAATACGATCATCGTGATGTGGAACTTGTGAATGCAGTAACGACTAAATTAAGTGATATAGGTTTAAAAGAAAATGATACTATGGAAATGAAATATGATACTGGTTCAACTACAACTTTTAAAATTACATATTTAGGTTCTAGAGTAATGGAGAAATATAATGGTAAACATTATCCATATATTATTGATGGTGCAGGTTGTGGTATGTTGGATGATTTGTGTGATTTTGAATTAAAAGAAATTGTAGAAGACATTGACAAAAAAGGGTATTCAGACCATTATTTCACTCCAGGATATGAAAGAACTATTAAATATGACTATCGTAAGTTTAATATAAAAAATAATAATGCTTTGTTAAAAGGTTTAGTACTAGATATTAAAAACGGATATGAAGTTGGTGATTAAATGGCTGAAATAACATCAATAAGAGAAATAAATGTAAAAAAGAAACAATAAAAATTGAATTTACTTATTTTGCACAATATAACAAGCAAAAGACATATTTTAATAATTTAGATTTTGATACTGCTGAAGGTGAAAGCGATGATTCAATGGAATTTCTAAAAAATAATTTAAATGAATATCTTGAACATGATTATTTAGATTTTACTAAAGTTGCTATGAAATTTTTTGAGATAAATGAAGCAGTTGATAATATAAAATTTATTGATAAATATGGATATTTTAAAGTATATCGAAAAGAATTAGAAAATAAATATTAAAAATTAGTTACACATTGACTATTGGCAGGAGCAGAAGGCGCTGAAGTTATCTATGAGCTAAGAAACTCAGATGCATTAGCTGAAAACATCTTAAATAATATCGGAATTACTGGTCAAAAATACTATCAAAGGAGATTACCTAGTGATCCATCAAAAGACTATTAATTTATTCATCTAAATACTGGTAGAACAGAACCATTAATTGTTGAATATGGTTTTATTGATAGCCAAAAAGATGTTGAATTCTTAAATAATAATTATCAAGATTTAGTAGAGGCTGCCATAGAGGCCATAACCAACTATATATAAGTATCATATACTCATCCTGGAAACGTGATATCAAACACCTATACTGTTCAAAGAAGAGATTCTCTATACAGTATAGCTAGAAAATTTGGTACTACTGTGGATAAATTAAAACAGTTAAATAACTTATCATCAAACTTACTTAATATAGGCCAAATACTAATAGTAAGAGAGTAAAAAAAACAATAATAACAATAAATCTATTTACATTTAACAATAACTAGTATAGAATAATTATAAAACTATTGGAAGAGGTGAAAGTAAATGAAATGGATTGATAAAACAGATACTTTTGAAAAAAGACAGTGGAAAGACAAATATTTAGAAATATGCGAAGTTTTAGATGATAAAATAGAGGTTAATTTATACTCCTGTGAAGATATAAATAATTATGAAATATATGTAAACTATGGCGTAATGTACGGAATAGTATATGTTCATAAAGATAATGCCATAAAGCTAAAGGAAGAAATAAAAAGTGTTATATATAAAGATTACATGAAAAATGGGTATAGTGAAGATATGCCAACAGATGAATTTATTAGTAACTTTAACAAAAAGTATAATATCCAAATTCCAAATGATATTTTTTTTGATGAAGAAGAATTTATGAATAAAATGATGAATCTATTTTATATATTTAATTAATTTTAAAAAAAAGAACTCTATAACAAATGTTATAAAGTTTTTTTATTTATCTAGCACCTATCTTTTCAGACTTAACATCCATAACGATAGGAAGTATTATTGGTACTCTACCAGTCTTATCCGATAAAATAGGAATTAACCCATTAATCATTTCATTCTTCATATCATTAAAATTAAATGTATTATTAGATAGATGACCTTCAATTATTTCAGCAGCCTTAACCTGTATATCCTTTATTAAATCAGTATTCTCATTAACTAAGATATAACCTCTCGTTGTAATCGCAGGAAGTCCTAGTAATTTCTTATTCGCAATATCCATATTAGCAATAATAACAAGAATACCATTAGTACTCATAAGAATTCTATCCTTAATAACGGCACTACCTACTTCTCCAATTCTTGAACCATCGACATATACATCTCCTGCTTCGACGTGTCCTCCTGGAGTAACAACACCTTTCTTAAGATCAAGAACATCACCATTTTCAAGTACAAAAGTGTTTTCTCTTGGAACATCACACATTACACCTAAATCAGTATGCATCTTAAGCATTCTAAATTCACCATGATAAGGAACAAAATATTTAGGCTTAAATAATCTAAGCATTAACTTAAGCTCTTCCTGATTAGCATGACCAGAAGAGTGAATATCCGCTCCGGCATTAGTAAATACCTTAACCCCCTTTTTATATAACTTATTAATCGTTTTCGATACAGATGCCGTATTACCTGGTATTGGACTAGAAGAGAAGATAACTACATCGTTAGGCATAAGTGTAATTTGTCTATGACTTCCTGATGCAATTCTAGATAGAGCAGCTAGGGGTTCTCCCTGACTACCAGTACATAAAAGACATACTTCACTAGGTTTCATACGGTTAGCCTCTTCAGCAGTTACTACAATATCCTTATCCTTAATATAACCACATTTTATAGCAATATCAACCGTATTTTCCATACTTCTACCAAATAGAGCAATCTTTCTATTATTCTTCTTACAAGTCTCAATAATATGCTTAATACGATAAACATTCGAAGCAAATGTAGCTAGAATAATTCTATTATACTTACATGCATTAAATATCTCACCTAAGTTCTCATCAACAACTGATTCACTAAGAGATACCCCAGGAGATAATGCATTCGTCGAGTCACTCATAAGAACGCTAACTCCCTTTTCACCAATTCTAGCCATTTTATGTAAATTAGCCATTGGACCAATTGGGGTTAAATCAAACTTAAAGTCTCCGGTCATAACAATTGTACCGTCAGGAGTATCAATCGCAAAACCATGAGAATCAGGTATTGAGTGTGTCGTTCTAAAAAATTCAATCTTAAAGTATTTAGTCTTAACAACCATATCTTCATTATAAATAACCATATCGTTATAAATAATATTTCTTTCTTCTAATTTTTTATCAATAAGTTCTTTAGCATTAGCAGGAACATATATCTTAGGAATATTCACAGTCTGTAGTAAAAAAGGAATACCACCTATATGATCTTCATGCCCATGCGTAATAAATAAACCTTTAATCTTACTTTCATTTTCTTTTAGAAAAGCAAAATCAGGTATTACATAGTCAATTCCAAGAAGTTCATCATCTGGAAACATAACACCACAGTCGACAATAATAATCTCATCACCATGCATAACTGTATACATGTTCTTGCCGACTTCACCCATTCCTCCTAGAGGAATAATTTTTGTATTCATTTTCTTCTTTTTCTCCTTTCATTAATTTTAAAATATCGTTCATAAATAAAATAAAAATTAGAATTTAAAAGAATAAACACACAAAACAAATTATACTACAAAATAATAAAAAATGCAAATGTCTATTTCTAATATTTTATGGCATGACATTTCTACTTTACACTGTAAAGTAGAAAACACAAATATTTATAACTATATTCCTTTATATATAATAGTTATAAATACTTATAATATAACAAGTATATTCTTATCATGCATTTCTTTAAAATAAAGTGTAAACTTATATAGACTTCATTTTAATTATGTGATAGTATAAACGTTAAATAATTAAAATGGAAAGGAGTTAAGAAAATGAGTAATAAACAAGAACTATATATTTATATGGATGATTCAGGAAAACTAAATAACAATGAGACTTCTTGTATCTATGGTGGATTATTTTTCTATAATACAAATGAAATAAATAACTTTATTAATAAATATAGAGGATTAATAAATAAAATAAAATGTAAGTATTGTAAAAATGATATTACTAAATGTAATAAAAAATGTATTGAAATAAAAGGAACTACAAGATTAAGTAATAGTCATCGAAGATGGATATATAATTTAATAAAAAAAGAAAATAATTTTGGTGTTTTCATTGATAACCAAAGAGTATATACAAAGATAATGGAAAGTAAAGCATCTCGTGGTAGGTTTATAGATTATTCACAAAAAAGAATTATAAAAGAAATAGTATTATATTCAATTAAAACAAATAAAATCGATCCTACAAAAGAATTAGAATTATATATTAAAATAGATCAGGATTCTACTAAATCAAATGGATATTATAATTTAAAAGAAAGTATATATGAAGAACTAGTTAATGGTATATCAAATTTTGATTATTCTGTAATAAGAAATCCCATACTAAAAAATAAATTAACCGTAGAAGTAGTCCACTATAACTCAAAACATAATTATGGAATTCAAGCAGCAGATATGATGGCCAATTACCTGCATCATCAATATGAACTAAATCTCAATAAAAATATTGATATATCACAATCTACTGATTTTATTGAAGTAAAACTATTTTTACCATAAAAAAGAGAAACATAAGTTTCCCTTTCTAACTGAGATGGTGCAAAGCACTAAATTATAAATCATACATCAGTTATAGACCTGTCAAGAGCATTGCTCTTCGGTAATACAATAATAACATAATGATATATACATTGTCAATATATATACTATTATTATCATATCAATAGTAGTATATTCATATTTAATAATATTATTATAAAAATTTAAAAAATAGAAAGGAACATAAAATGAACTATTATAATGAAATAAAAAATGAATTAATAAATAATGAAGTAACTAAGAAAGTAAAAGATTATAGTAAAAATAAGAGTGATTTAGATACCTACTATAATGTTGGCAAACTACTTACTCTCGCAGGTAGTAATTATGGTGAAGGAATTATTAAGGAATACTCTAGTAAATTACAAAGCGAAGTTGGAAAAAAATATAGTACTAGATTATTATATAAAATGAGAAAATATTATAATTTTATTAGCACTGGAAAAAGTGCCGACAGTGTCGGCAATATTGTCTTGGAGTCATTATGAAGAATTATTACCATATAACGATATTAATAAGATTAATTACTACATAATGATTTCAGAAAAATTACATTTATCTGTAAGACAACTAAGAGAAAAAATCAAAAATAAAGAATATGAAAGATTACCAGAAAAGACAAAGTATAAATTAATAACTAATGAAGAAATTAAAGTACAAGACATTATCAAAAATCCCATTATTATTCATAATCCTAATGATATAAAAGTAGTTACAGAAAAAACATTACATAAACTAATACTTGAAGATATGCCTAGTTTCTTAAAAGAATTAGGAAGTGGCTTTGCTTTTATAGATAGTGAATATAAAATAAAGATAGGAAGTGATTACCATTATATTGATTTTCTTCTTTTTAATATAGAATATAATTGTTACATAGTTATAGAACTAAAAGTAACTAAATTAAAAAAGGAACATATCGGTCAGGTAGGAGTCTATATGAACTATATAGATAGTACTATAAGAAAACCAACACAAGATAAAACAATAGGTATTATTATATCTAGTAAAAATAACAAGTTTATTATGGAATACTGTTCTGATCCTAGAATATTATCTAAAGAATATGAGTTGGTTTAAAATGTGTAATTGTAAATGATGTGAGACCAAAAAT
>DFLL01000021.1 GCA_002375205.1 Caryophanales bacterium UBA3620 | reverse complement strand
TGAGGAAAATATTACTTCGTGAAGAGCTGAATAAATTTATGGAGGATGTGATAAATATGACTAATGAGGAATTGCTATATAATATCCATTATTGGGAAAAAGAAAAGATGGATGCTCTTGTAGAGCATACTGAAAAGGAAGAAGCAAGGAAAAGGTTAGAAGAAGGAATAGCTGAAGGTCGAGCTGAAGGTAAAGCTGAAGGTAAAGCTGAAGGCCGTGAAGAAGGAAGAATTGAAGAGAAAATTCAAATAATTAAAAAAATGCTTAATAAAAAAACAGACTATAATTATATTTCTGAAATATCTGGAAAAACAATAGAAGAAATAAAAGAAATAGAGAAAAATATGAATTAATAAATAGCAAGGATTTACCTTGCTATTTAATATAAACAATTATTTTTCCCTTTACATTTTAAGAATTAATATAGTATAATAAAAGATGTAAAGGAGGAAATATTATGAAAAAAATGGCTTCAGAATTCAAAGAATTTATAGCTAGAGGAAATGTAATGGATTTAGCAGTAGGTGTTATTATAGGAGGAGCTTTTTCTGCTATTGTAACAAGTTTAGTAAATGATATAATTATGCCTATAATATCATTAATTACTGGTGGAATAGATTTTACTAACTGGTTTATATCTTTAGATGGAACTAAATATAATACACTAGCAGAAGCCCAAGCAGCGGGTGCATCAGTACTTGCCTACGGTAGTTTTATCCAAGCAGTTATTTATTTCTTGATTCTTGCTTTTGTCATCTTTATGTTAGTTAAAGGAGTTAATAAATTAACAAAGATTAAGAAAAAAGAAGAAAAGAAAAAAGAAGAAGTTCCTAGTAAAAGTTCTGAAGAAGAATTATTAGAAAAGATTTTAGTAGAGCTAAAGAAGAAAAATAAATAATCTTCTTTTTCTTTTTTTAAAAACTACTTGTTAAAAAAAAATCTTTGTAGTACAATTGATATTGTAAAGAATAATACGAAGAGAGGTATTTCATGAAAAAGAAAATGGTTATAGTAAGTATATCTATAGCAATAATTGCAATAGCATCTATTTTTTTGTATAGTACATATGCAACAGATCCAGTACCTTCTAATGATAGTTATGCTATAACGCTAACTGGCGATACCACTGTTACAGTAGGAAGATATGATTATAAAGATGTAATATATCAAATAAAAAATACAACTGATGGAACAGTTAACTATGGAGTAGGATATAGTACTAGTGAGGGTACTGCTACTGTTAAGATATTTACTGATAGTACTGATCCTGCTAGTGGTACCATGAATATAAATGACTATAAATATGTAAAATTAAGAATAGAAAACTATTCAGAAAATAGTGACACAGTTACTTTGTCTACAATTCTTGGCTATGAAAATGGTGGTAATCTTATTGTACCAACAGGAACTACTTTAGTAAGTAGTACTACTGATGGAACATATACTATGTATTCTTCTTTTGATGGTAGCACAACCTATTTTTATACGCATTCCTTTACAAGAGAAAACATAGAAAGCATAGAATATACGACACTGTCTAATATGCCTGTCAATGCTACCACAACAAATATATCATTAGATAATAGTGTAAGATTATGGTATGAATTGAATGAAGATACTAATCTTTATAAAGTATATATAGGTTCTTTAACAGGTAAATTTAAAGCCCCTAGTAATATGCAAGGAATGTTTCGTAATCTTACCAACGTTACAAACATTACTAATTTATCAATGATTGATACATCAAACACAACAAATATGAATTTTTTGTTTAGCGGCTGTTCAAACGTCGAAGAACTAGATGTAAGTAATTTAAATACATCTAAAGTAACTACAATGGGTGATATGTTTTGTAATTGCAGCAAAATAACTGAATTAGACTTATCTAATTTTGATACATCAAATGTAACAACAATGCAAAGCATGTTTGATGGATGTAGAAATTTGACTACATTAGATTTAAGTAGTTTTGAGACACCAATGCAAATTAATATTGTTAGAATGTTTTATCAATGCTATAAATTAAAAAAAGTAGATATGCGAAAATTTAATTTTAACGGAATAGTAGGAAATAATGCTAATACGTTTAATGGACCCACATCTGATATTGAGATTATAGTAAAGGACTGTGAACAATATAATTTGTTTAAAACAAAAGTTGGCAATAAGACAGGGCTTAGAACTGTTAATAATGATACATGTAGTTAAAATATAGTCTCTATATTATATAGAGGCTTTTTATTATATGTAAAATAATAAAAAGATATTTAAAAATTAATAAATATATGGTATTATTATATAGAGGTAAGATATATGAGAGAGAAATTAAGTAAAATAGATAAACCTTTACTTATAAGCAGTCTTGTATTATTTATATTTGGACTAATTATGATATTTAGTGCTTCATCTATGGAATCTTATATGAGATATAATTATAGTCCTTATCATTATTTTTTTAGGCAACTTATATTTTTATTAGTTGGTGGCATTGGATTTATTATTACTGTGTTATTCCCTACGAAGAATTACAAAAAATTAGATAAATTGTTATTATTAATTGCTATTATATCTCTTGGAGGACTCCTTGTATATGGATATGCGGCAAATAATGCTGCATCTTGGTATAAAATTGGTCCTATTACTATTCAGCCTTCTGAATTTACCAAGATAATACTTATCATATATATGGCCGTCTATTATGATAAAAATAGAAAAAATCTAGATAATCAGTGGGTTATTATCAAGCCTATACTTTTTGCTATTATTATTGTTGCATTAATTGCAATTGAACCTGATTTAGGTACTGGTATTATTATTATGCTTATTGCTTTAATGATATTTTATGCTGTGCCTATTGATAAAAAAAATAGAAGTATTTTTAATAGGATATTCATAGGAGGAATTGCTATTGTAGTATTACTTTTATTAACAGCGGGTACTAGATTATTAAAAAGTTATCAATTAGAAAGATTTAATTTCATCGATCCCTGTGAAAGATATCAAGAAGAATCTGGCTACCAATTATGTAATAGTTTGATTGCTTTTAAAAATGGCGGTATCACTGGTAAAGGCCTTGGACATTCTACACAGAAGTATTTATATTTACCTGAATCTTATACAGATTTTATCTTTGCGATAGTTGTAGAAGAGTGGGGGCTTATTGTGGGTATAGTAATATTACTAATGTATCTATTAATTTTATTTAGAATTATAAAGATTGCCAGAAGAGCAAATAATCTACGAAACAGTTTAATTGCTTATGGGTTATTTTGCTACATACTTATTCACATTATGATTAACTTGCTTGGTATTACTGGACTAATGCCCCTTACAGGAGTACCACTTCCATTTTTATCGTATGGCGGTAGCTATGCAATATGTATGATGATTGCTATGGGACTTATCCAGAGAGTAAGTATTGAGTCATATAAAAAAGAAATTAAATAGAAAATATATACATTTTTCGATATTTTTGATATAATTAAAATGTATTTAGGAGAGTCGATATAAAGTGAAGAAAATATACACGGCGATTGATATTGGGTCTGATACAATTAAATTTATAGTAGGAGAATACTTTAATAATAAAGTTAATGTACTTTCTTATCATGAAGAGAAGTCTAAAGGAATTAGAAAGGGTTTAATTGTCGACTCTAATTTAACAATTAATGCCATTAAAGATGGTATTAGAGAATTAGAAAAAGATTTAGGATTAAAGATAAAGAAGGCCATTGTTAATGTTCCTGATTATAATTCTAAGTTTATGTTAGTTACTAGTACAATTAATATTACTAGTGATGAAGAAGAAATTACGACAGACGATATTAACAGATTAATAAAATCTTCTGTATATTCAAAAATAGATAAAGAATATGAACTTATTACTGTCGTTCCTCTTACATTTATATTAGATGGTAAAGTAATAGAAAAACCTGTAGGTGAAAAGGGTAAAAAGTTAGAACTTAAAGGAATAATGATTACAGCCCCTAAAAAGAATATATATTCAGTTCTTTCAGTTATGGAAGGAGTAGGAATTGATGTAGTTGATATTACTATATCAGGGCTTTGTGATTATGCCGAAGTTGATAATAAAAATATTAATAATAAAATAGGAGCTATTATTAATTTAGGACATGAAACCACCAATGTTTCAGTATTTAATAGAGGAAAACTCATGAATACCGAAACAATTCAATTAGGTGGCTTAAATGTCGATAAAGATCTAGCTTATATGTTCAATATAAATATGTTTGATGCACGAACAATTAAAGAAAAGTTTGCTTCTAGTCATAAAAGATTTATTGCCTTAAATGATACATACGAAGTAAAAAATACGGCTGGCGAAACAATTAAATTAAATCAAATAGAAGTAACTGAGATAGTAATGGATAGAATAGCTGAACTCTTAAAACTAGCAAGAAAGCAAATATTGTTATTGACAAAACAAACTATTTCTTATATAGTATTAACAGGAGGCTTAACTGAAATTAAGGCTTTTAAAAATTTAGTCTATGAAATTTTAGGGAAAGATGTTATAATATTTACAGAAGATACTATTGGGGTTAGAAATAGTAAGTATACAACTGCTCTTGGGATGATTAAATATTTTAATAATAAGATGGAAACAAGATGCAGAGAGTACTCAATGTTTGATAAGGATGATGAAGATATTCTTATCAATCCAAATAAGAATAAGAAGGACAAAATGAATGTAGCCAAAATATTTGGAAATTTTATTGGTACTAAGGAGGATTAAGAATGAATAATATGTTTGGTTTAGAAATGGATCAGTTAGCAAAAATAAAAGTAGTTGGAGTTGGTGGAGGCGGATGTAACGCTGTTAATAGAATGTTAGAGTCAGGGCTAAAGGGTGTTGAATTTATTGTGGCCAATACTGACCTTCAAGTTTTAAATAATTCTCTTGCACCAGTTAAATTACAAATTGGAAGAGAATTAACTGATGGACTTGGAGCTGGAGCAAACCCTGAAATAGGAAGAGAAGCTGCTCTTGAATCCAAGAGTGAAATAGAAGAAGCTATTAAAGGTGCTGACATGGTATTTGTAACATGTGGTATGGGTGGTGGAACTGGAACAGGAGCTGCACCAGTAATTGCTGAAATATCTCAAGATTTGGGTGCTTTAACTGTTGGTATCGTAACAAAACCGTTTAGCTTTGAAGGAAAGAAAAGAATGAGTCAAGCCATTGCTGGACTTGATGAATTAAAGAAGCATGTTGATACTTTAATAGTAATACCTAATGATAGATTAAGAGAACTTATTGATAAATCTACTCCTATGCTTGAAGCATTTAGAGAAGTAGATAATGTCCTTCATAGAGGTGTACAATCTATATCAGATTTAATCGCAGTGTCAGGACTTGTCAACCTAGATTTTGCGGATGTTAAAGCCGTTATGAAAGATAGAGGCAATGCTCTTATTGGTATTGGTGTTGGCTCTGGAGAAAATAGAGCAGTTGAAGCTGCTAAACAAGCTGTATCATCACCACTTCTTGAAACATCAATTAATGGTGCTACTGATGCTATTATTAATGTTACTGGAGGTTCTTCACTTACTTTATTTGAAGTAGAAGAGGCTGCTGAAGTAATTAGAACTGCTGCTAATACTGATATTAATACTATCTTTGGAGCTGTTATTAATGAAAACTTAAATGATGAAGTAATAGTAACTGTTATAGCAACTGGTTTTGAAGAACAAAGTGAACCATTATATCATAGCTTTAACTCAACAAAGAGAGAAGAATTATTTAGAGATTCTACAGACGATTTAGATGGTGATTTAGATATCCCACCATTCTTAAGAGATAGAGATAATTATTAACTTAGAATTTGTTATTATGAGCATATTAATATATGCTCTTTTTCTTTTCTATTTGTATTACAAATTAACATATGGTAAACTTTCTTGCATTTTTTTAGATAACTGATATAATTATACTAGGATGTGGTAAAAAGTGATAGAACTTGAAAATATTGAGGGAATAGGTCCTAAGACAAAAGAGTTAATTGAAAAATTAGATATTCATAGTGGTGAAGAATTAATAATGCATTATCCATTTAGATATGATGTATTAAAAAGAAGTGACATTAGTATTTTAAATGATAAGGATAAAATAGTAATAGATGGAATAATTGAAGGTCAACCTACAATTATTTATATTAATAAGTCATTAAAGAAAATAATATTTAGGGTTAATACTAAGAAGAATATATTAAATGTAACCCTATATAATAGAGTTTATTTATTCCAAGATTTAAAACCTGGTAAAGAAGTAACTATATTAGGAAGATTTCATAAATTAAAAAATACAATAGTAGCTTCTGATATAAGATTTGGATTACTTCCTAATGATGCTAAAATAGAACCAATATATAATACTACTAATGGATTAACTAGTAAGAGTTTATCTAAATATATTGCTAGTGCTTTAGAGGAAGATTATCAAATAGATAGTTTAGTACCTAGATATTTAGAAGAAAAATATAATTTAATGGCCAAAAAAGAAGCTTTAAAAAATGTTCATATACCCGAGGATATTCCTAGTTTAAAAAAAGCTAGACAAAGAATTAAGTATGAAGAATTATTTATGTATATGTTAAAAGTTAATTATTTAAGAGAAAAGATAATTACTGATACGAATGCTATTACTAGAAAGATCGATAAATCTAAGATTGATAGTTTTATTAGTGAATTACCTTTTAAATTAACTACTGATCAAGATAAAGTTGTTAATGAAATTATTATTGATTTAGAGTCAAATAAAAGAATGAATAGACTTCTTCAAGGCGATGTAGGTAGTGGTAAAACAATTGTGGCCTTTATTGCTATTTATGCTAATTATTTATCAAAATATCAATCTGCATTAATGGCTCCGACTGAAATACTTGCTAAACAGCATTATGAAGATGCTTTAAAGATATTTAATAAATGTAAAATTAATATAGCTCTTCTTACATCTAGTACAAATACCAAAGAAAAGAAAGATATATATACTAAATTACAAAATGGGGAAATTGATTTAATAATTGGTACGCAGTCTTTAATTCAAGATAAAGTTAAATTTAAGAATTTAGGTTTAGTAATAACTGATGAACAACATCGTTTTGGAGTTAATCAAAGGAATATATTTAAAAATAAAGGAGTTACTCCTGATGTCTTATCAATGAGTGCTACTCCTATTCCTAGAACATATGCTTTAACTATTTATGGTGATACTGATATATCTTCAATTAAAACTAAACCAGTAGGAAGAAAAGAAGTAATAACATATTTTAAAAGAGAAAAAGATATTACTGAAGTACTTGAAATGATGAAAAAAGAGTTAGATGAAAAGCATCAAATATATGTAGTGGCCCCAATGATTGATGATGATGAAGAAAGTGATAAAGAAAGCGTAATAGATTTAGAAGATAAGATGAATAAAGCGTTTAATAAAATAGCTAAAATAGGCGTTATTCATGGTAAATTAGATGCTAAAGAAAAAAATAAAATAATGAATGATTTTGAAAATAATAAGATTAATATCTTAATTAGTACTACGGTTATTGAAGTAGGAGTAAATGTACCTAATGCCTCTATGATAGTGGTATTTGATGCTAATATGTTTGGCTTATCTACTCTTCATCAATTAAGAGGTAGAGTTGGTAGAGGTAATATACAAAGTTATTGTATCCTAATTGCGGAAAACTATTATGAAAGATTAAAGTTTATGGAAAGCACTAATGATGGATTTGAAGTAAGTGAATATGATTTTAAAGAGCGAGGCGAAGGAGATTTATTTGGTACAATGCAGTCTGGTGAACTTGAACTTAAAATGGCTAATATTAAGAAAGACTTTAAGATGATGGAAAGAGCTAGAGATGATGCTAAAGAGTTTATTGGAACATTATTAACTTTTGACACAAATCCGGAGTATGAACCTTATTTTAAAGAACTAAAAAGAATAGAAAACTTAGATTAAATGTAAAGTGTAAAATAATTGTAAAATTTTGTTAAAACCTATTGCATTTTACATAAAATTATATTATGATAATATTGTCATAGAGATATGACAAACACTCCACGATTTATGTGGGTGTTATAACCAAAACCCCCTGAAGAGCCCGAGAGGGCTCGCTTTTTTTAAAATATTTATGGAAAGTGATATTATGAATAATAAATTTAATTTAACAAGAAAGCAGAATGTATTTGTTGCTAAAAGAAATATAGTTGATTATATATGGAAAAGCGCAAATTTAGAGGGTATCGGTGTTTCATATTCTGAAGTACAAGCTATTTATGATGGCGGTATTGTTAATGGATTAACAGTTGATAAAATAATTGCAATTAATAATTTAAAATATGCTTGGGAGTTTATACTGGAAAATGATGGTATTGAGTATGATTTTAAAGCATTATGTCATATACATAAATTAACTTGTGACAAATTAGTATTAGATGAAAATTTAGGTAGATTAAGAACTACACCTGTAAATATTGGTGGAACTACTTGGAAACCACAGTTTCCAATTGAAAGCCAAATCAAAGAAGAATTAGAAAGATTACTTAATCAACCTGAAAAAACTAAAACTGAAATAGCAATAGAGATTATGCTATGGATTATGAGAAGACAAATGTTTATAGATGGTAATAAGAGAGTTGGTATGTTATTTGCTAATAAGATAATGATAGATAATGGTTGTGGTATTATAACAATATCACAAGAAAATCAACCAACATTTTTTGAAAAATTAATTAAATTTTATGAATCAGGGGATAATACAGATTTAAAAGAGTGGATTTATGAAACAAGTATTGATGGAATTGATTTAAATAATAATCAATAAAAGAAGAAAGTAGGCGATAAAATATATGACAAATTTATTTATTATACATAGTTATAATGGTGATACAAAAGAGTCGTTTGGACCTTATATAAAAGAACATGCTGAAAAATTAGGAATTAAAGTATTTTTTCCAAATTTTCCTATAAGAGAGCAAGCAAAATACAGTAACTGGTGTGCTGTAATGGATGAATATTTAATTAATGGAGAGTTAAATTCTGAATCAATAATAGTTGCTCATAGTTTAGGGACACATTTTATACCTAAATATTTATCAGATAGAAATGTACCTATAAATTTGTATATAAGTTGTGCTGGATTTTTAAACGACCATAGTGGCAAAGTAAATTTACAAGAAATAATAAAGGATTTTAAACCAAATGATGAGCAAATTGATAAGTTTATTAGTTTAGTTAATAATAGATTTTCAATTTATAGTAATGATGATCATATGAATCCTCAAGAAGAGCTAGAAAATTATGCTGATAGATTTTCTGCATCAAAAGTTTTTATTCCAAATATAGGTCATATGGGAGCAAGATCAGGTATTACTGAATTGCCTGAAGTATTAGAAATAATAGAAAAGTCATTAAATAAATCTGATAAAAAAAGTATGAAACATTAAAGAGAATAAAAAAAGTTCTTGGAGGTTATGAAATGGACAATCAAATCTTAAAAAAATTAATTGATACTTATAAATTACCTAAAAAAGAACATAGCATTGTTTTAGAAAAATTAAAGAAATCTTTATTTGAAAAAGAGGTAGCTGGAAAAAATCAATCTATTATGTTTGTTATTGGACAACCAGGTTGTGGGAAAACAACTTATATAAACAATCAAGATTTATCGCAGTATGTAATTTTAAACTCTGATGATTATAGATATTTGAGTAAGTATTCTGATGAAATATTGGAAAAATATCCAACAAGTTATGCAAAACTAACAAATTATGATGCCCATTTATGGGGAGATGAACTTTTCTCCTATGCAATACAAAATGGATATTCGGTTTTAAGAGAAAAAGCTCCAATTGATAGTAGTTTATTGGAGTTAATAAAAACAATTCCTAATGAATATGATATTGTTTTAAATGTTGTGGTAGCAGGAGATTTAGCAAGTCTACTTTCTACAAGAGAAAGATATGAAAAAGAAATATTAAAAAGTAATAATACTAAATTATCAAATATTGAATCACATAATAAATGTTATACTTTATTACCTGGTTTCATATCAGAATGCATATCTTTAGGTGTAAAAGTAAATTATGTTGTACCATTTGATAATCAATTTAAGGTTATACCAGTTGGAAATGATTACTTAGAGGTATTACAAGAATTGAGAAAACAAAGCAATGAGTATGCATGTACTACCTATGAAAAAAGAAGGGATAATATTAAGCAATGCATGATGGATAGAAAAGCACCTCAAGAACAATTTGATGAATTAAAGAAAATAGAAAATGTTTATTATGAAATGATTAACCGTAATAAAAAACATAAGAAATAAAATTATAGTAAATTAATCAATAATTTATGGAAAGAGTGATAATTATATATGAAAAAAATTTGTGTAATAGGAAATGGTGTTCATGCAACAAAAAATATAATACCATCATTAAAAGAAATAGGAGTTGTAATATCAGCAATTTCAAGTGAATATTAAAATGATAATGATACTTTTGATGGAATAAAAAGTTATTCAGATTATAAAAAAATGTTAGAAATTGAAAAACCTGAAGCAATAGTATTGTGTAAGTCTGCAGAAAAACAATATGATATAGCAAAATATTGTTTAAACTTTGGCGTAGAAAAGTTATTTGTAGAAAAACCAATGGGAATGAATATAAGCGAAGCCAAAGAATTAGAAGAACTTGCTGAAAAGAACAATTGTAAAGTTATGGTTGGTTTTATGAAAAGATTTAGTCCTTTATATACTAAAATGAAGGAAATCATAAATATGTCTGAATTTGGTACTATAAAGCAATTTAATGCTGAATTTTACATCACATCAGGAAGAGTTGGTTGGACTGATGACATCTTTTTAAAAAAGGGTGGAATTCATTTTGTTAATGTTTTACTTTGGCTATTTGGTGAAGTAGAAGAAGTAAAAACATATTCTAATTCTGTTGATAACAATGTAAGTTTAACATCATTAATAAAATTTAAAAATGGTGTTGTTGGAAATCTTAATTTTGTAGGACTAACTTCATGGAAAGGTAAAAGAGAAAGAATAACAATTACTGGTGAAAATGGATATGTTTATAATGATAGTGTAAGAGAACTTCGTTATTACCTAGATCAAAATATAACAAGAGGCAATCGTTGGCAAACAATAGATGAAGAAGAAAATGTAATTAAACCTTATTTAACAAGTGCTTCTGGAGGATTACAAGATTTATACTTACATGGTTATATTGGTGAAATGGATGAATTTATTAATAATGATAATTTTGATTCAGAAAATGTTGCTACAATGGAATTAATTGACTTAATTCTAAAAGGAATTCAAGAATAAGATAAGGAGACAATTAGATGACTATGGAATTTGTTGAACAATGGTTGAATAATTTAAAAGAATATTGGTTTAATAAAGATATTGAAAGTGCTGTTTCTTTATTCACTAAGACAACATACTATCAAGAAACACCTTTTATGAAGCCATATACTACTATTGAAGAAATTAATAAAGAATGGCAACATGTTAAAAATGAAAATATACAAAAAATAGAAATTAATTTATTAGCACTAGATAGAAATACAATAATTGCACAATGGATTTTAAAACAAAATAATAAAGATTATGATGGAATTTACGAGATAAAATTTAATGAATTAAATGAATGTATTTATTTTAAAAGTTGGAAAATGGTAAAAGAATAATGAATAAAAAGTATATTATAATAACGCTTATGTGTTTAATTATCTCTATTGTCTCAGGTATAATCTCTAATGACCTTTTAATAGGTGGCACAATACTCCTAACAGGTCTTCTATGTGCTTATTTTGCTAGTGAAGGTAAGAAAATAAATTATATACTTGGCTTAATAAATTATTTATTAATGTGTTATGTAGCTTTTAAAAATAATTAATTTGGAATTTTCTTCTTTTATCTATTTATTTTTTCACCATTACAAATTAAAGGATTTGTTACTTGGAATAAAAATCTAAATAATGATAAAAATGTAAAAGTTCGTGAATTTACTTTAAAAAATTCTATTATAATAACTTTATCATGTATAGTAGGTAGTATCATTTTAGGTTATTTATTAACTTTAATCCCAACTCAAAGATTAGCATTTATGGATGCTACTTCAAATTGTATAAATCTATGTGGTGTAATTTTAATGATATTAAGATTTAAAGAGTCTTGGTGGCTATGGTTAATAAATAACATTATAGACTTAATAATTTGGATTATAACTGTAATAAATGGCGGTGAAGGATCAATTATGATGTTACTCGTATCTATTGGTTATCTGCTAATTAATATTTATGGTGTTGTAAAGTGGAATATTGAAGCAAAAAGAAGTAAAGATTTAGAGGTGAATTAAATGCAAATTATAAAAAATAGTAGTGCTATTAATGGTGCTAATAGTGACAAATGTAAAACATTAGAGTATTCATTTAATGATAAAGATATAGATTTAGGGATTGCAACTATAACAGGTAGATATCCTGAGTCAGGTTATTGTGTAAATGCCATTAGTAAAGAATTAATTTATGTACTTGATGGAAATGGTAAATTGTGTTTTGATAATAAATTTGTTGAATTTGAAAAAGGTGATTCCATTTTAATAAATTCAAACGAAAAATATTATTGGGATACTAAGTACTGTGTTGTTTCCATGTCTTGTACTCCTGCATGGAGTGAGGAACAGCATAAATTGGTTCAATAAAAAAATGATAATATGACAGTTGATTGAGGCCCCTCATTGATATTGTCATTTTGTCATTAAAAATAGTATATAATTTTAATTATTTCTTATATATTACATAAGTATTCTTAAAGGTTACTTATAAATATCTTTTTTTATTTTTTGATTAATTAATTTTTCAAGTATAATTGGTACTATTATGGCTGTTAAAATTAGTTCATATATAGCAATAATTGAATCGCTAAATGAATTGTTGATTTGAATAATTATATAGGTTAAGAACATAGATATTATAATTGATTTTTTAGAAACTCTGTATAATATATTATTTGAATTGTTTGTTATTTTTAAAAAGCAGTCAATCATTAATGAAATTACATTTAATATATTTACCATTATGATATCAATTAAAATTGATAATAGAAGTTTAAATAATAATTTAATAAATGACATAAACTGTTTTATTTTAAAATTTTGATTTATTTCATTTTCATATTTTTCGATTCCATATTTTTCCCTAGTATTACATACAAATTGTTTAAGTTTTTTATTAAGCTTACTAAGAAATAAAGTATTAATGTGAAATATAAACCAATAGAGGTTAATTGATAAAATATATATTATACAAAAGCTCATTATTAATAATGCAAATATTGTTATCATTTGTGTAATGTATTCATTATTTGATAAAGTACATATTTTATCTAATATGTTATTATTTGCAAATGAATAAATATTCATTAATATTAGATATGAAAGTAATAAGTAATCATCTGTATATAATATATAATTATTATCTTTAACGATTTTTAATGGTAAGTCAAATATAGGCGAAATAATAAATATGTATATTACATAGAATAATGAGAAAAACGAAATTAGAATTCTTACAGGTTTAATTAATGTTAGAATTACGTGCACGAATAATATCATAATAACTATAAATAGTGAATGTTCAAATTCACCTTCTTTATTTTCATTGGTACTTTTAATTGAACTTTCATTTTTTGATTTTCTACAAAGTGGATTAAGAATTATATTAACAAAATATAGACTAAGTGTTATCCAATAAAAATAATTCATAAAAATGCTTCTTTCAAAAAATAAGTGTATAATATTAGTATTCATAGTAACCTCCTTGAACAAATATTATACACCATTTTTTCAAAAAAAGATTAATTTTGTTTCAACTACCTTTTCAACTACCAAGAATGTAAAATTCTTATAATATTTAGTTTTTTTATATACTTTTAAATTCTTTTAAATAAAGTCAAAAGTATTTATATAAACTTTGAAGTACGTGAATTCTAACCGCCCCCTGAAGACGGAACGATTCAATGTTCCGTCATTTTGTTTGCCAATAAATAAAGGAATTTCGATGATTATAGAACTTAAAAAGTTGTAAAAACTTATGATTTATATATGAATTATATACGAATTTTGGGGTTAAAAATATGAAAAATGTAATTTTTAAAGGCAAAAAGACATTATAAATGTTGAATAAATAATTATGCTCTCTTCACACTCAAGAGAGTGAGATTTTAAAAATGATATTAAATCATTACGGTTTAACCGTAATTTATGGTATAATTATATTAGTAAGAAGGAATTCTTTATGAAAGGAGTATCAATATGAGTCAAAAATTAAAATTTATGGATTTTTGTGCAGGTATTGGCGGTGGTAGATTAGGATTAACTAATTTAGGATTAGAATGCGTTGCATTTAGTGAAATAGATCCATTAGCAGTTAATACTTATAATGTATTACATGATAGTGATGAAAAAAATTATGGTGATTTGACAAAAATTGATACAAATAAACTTCCTAAATTTGATTTGCTAATTGGTGGTTTTCCATGTCAAACATTTTCTATTGTAGGAAAAAGAAAAGGGTTTGATGATGAAAGAGGAAAAATAATTTATAGTTTAGTAAAAATATTAAAAAATAATAAGATACCATTCTTTATTTTAGAAAACGTAAAAGGTTTAATTAGTCATGACAAAGGAAGAACTTTGGATACTATCAAAGAATTATTGGAGAATGCTGGATATGATTTATATTATAATGTATTAAATAGTTTAGATTATGGTGTACCTCAAATGAGGGAGAGAGTATATTTTGTTGGAATAAAGAAAGGCTTGTGTAAAAAAGAATTTAAATGGCCTAGAAAAATAAAAAATAAAAATATTGAGAATTTTTTGTGTGATGACGAATCAGTTATTTTGCCGTTAGATAACGTGACTTTTAATAAATACTTAAACAACAAATACAATAAAGGTAAATATAATTTAAAGGAAATTCTATCAAAAGACTATTTAGTACTAGATACAAGGCAATCAGATTTAAGGATCTATAAAAATAAGGTTCCTACATTACGAACAGGCCGTCATGGAATATTATATGTGAAAAACGGAGAGCTTCATAAATTAACTGGTTATGAAGGACTTCTTTTACAGGGCTTTCCAGATGAGATAGCTAATAAAGCGAAAAATGCTAAAATTAATAGTAATAAATTGTTGTCACAAGCAGGAAATGCAATGACGGTTAATGTAATTAGTGCTATATGTAAAGAATTATTAAAATGCATTGAGGAGGAAACAAATGAATGATTTAGTAGAACTTGGTTCAAGGACAGCCAAAAATGGATTTAAAAATGAGCAAGAAATATGTGAAAAATTCATAAACTGGAAAAATGATATAGAAGCAAAAGAATGGCTTAAGATTATGAAGTACAATCTTGAAGAAATAGAATATGTTGAGGCAATTGTCTTACATGGCTATAAAGCTGATGTTAATGTTCAAATTAAAGTCAAATTAAAAAAAGCAGTAGATACTGAAAATATTCAAGTTAAACTTGTATCTAATGAAAGTGGATTTAATCAAATTGACAAACGTTCATTAGGCCGCTATAAAGATATGTGGAATATACCATTAGATGTCTTTTTTGCGTTGCAATATTTTACTGGTGAATTGAAACCATACATAAATAATCCTAGGGACGAGAGAAGAATGTTTTTGGATGAGATGACTGAAAAAGATAGAAATTTAATTATAAATTGGTTTAAAAGAAATAAAATGTTGATATTAACCGATGTTATTAAAGGAAGAGGGCAATTTAGTGCAGAGTGGGTATTGGTAGCACAGAAGACTGATAATGATGCTAGATGGGTACTAAAGAATATTAATGAGGTATTACAGTATTATTCAGATGGCGAAGTATGTATGTCACCACGTGGCTCAATTTGTATAGGTCGTGTTACCGTTCAAAGAAAAGGTGGCGATGGAGGAAGACCGACAGCTAATATGATGCAATTTAAACTTGATCCAACTGAATTATTTGATATTTAAATAATAAAAGGCAGTGATGGTTTAATGAAAATAGATTCAACAAGAAAAGAAGTAGAAAAGAAACTAGCATTCAAAATAAGAGAAACAATGAGTGAAATATCTTTTCCGTTTGAAATTGTGAGCGAAGAATGGGGATTTGATATAATAAAAAACACTTCATTCTTAATAGCTGAACTTTTATCTAATAAAAATACTAAAAATGATTTTATAAAAGCGGCAAGCAAGTCAAAGGCTAATGGAAAAAATAATGAGATATGGATTGAAAGCTTTGAAGTCATAAGAGATATAATTGCACATTTTCCTTTTTTTGATTCTTGGGATGATATTTATTTAAATAGAGTATTATTAAATTGGAATAATAAAAACTTAAAAAACAAAAAGCATATAGAAAGTTTCTTTGATAAATATGCTGGAAAAGAAATCAGTTATGACATATACACCCATAATGGTGAAAATTGGATTGTTACTCATACCGCTGTTATGCATATTCCTAAATTAAAAGTATATAAAAAGATTTATTTGAAAGATATAATATCATTTCCTGATGTTATATGGACTTTTTGCATTATTGATTATTATATTAGTTTTATGAACTTTGACGTTCTTACATTTAGCACTGTTTCAATGTGAAAAAATCAAAGTTTTTTTAATTGTAATCTTAAAATTTATATACGATCTTATATACGAATTTTCTAAATTCCCTAGTGTTCCCAAGTGTTCTCAAGTGTAAAATTAACGATAAATAAAGGCTAGTGAGTTCTGTTAAAGCCTCATAAAGCCGAAAACTCGGGCCCCCTGAAGAGCCCGAGAGGGCTCGCTTTTTTTAAAATATTTATGGAAAGAGATAATATGAATAATAAATTTAATTTAACAAGAGAGCAGAATATATTTATAGCTAAAAGGAATATAGTTGATTATATATGGAAAAGTGCATATTTAGAGGTACATATCTAGAAACACAAGCTTTTTATGATGGCGGTATTGTTAATGGATTAACAGTTGATAAAATTATAGCTATAAATAACTTAAAATATGTTTGCAAGTTTATATTAGAAAATGATTGATGGTATTGATTTAAATATTTAGACTAGTAATAGTCTTTTTTTGTCGCTTAATATTCCTTCTATTGAATAGTTAATGTAAGTATTATTTAGTAAGGAGGACTTATGAATAATACTAATGGATTAAATAACGATGAAGTAAAAGAATCAAGAAAAAAATATGGAAATAATAGTATAACTGGTAAAAATAAGACTACTTTTTTAAGTCTATTAATAGAGACACTAGGAGACCCTATAATAAAAATATTATTAATTGCTTTAGCAATAAAAACAATCTTTTTATTTAAGGATTTTGATTACTTTGAAACAATAGGGATAGTAATAGCTATACTAGTAGCTTCAGTTATATCTGCGATTAGTGAATATGGATCTAATAAAGCCTTTGAAAGAATGCAAGAAGAGTCTTCTAAAATAAATGTAAGAGTAATAAGAAATAATAACATTACAAGTATTACAATTGATGATATAGTCAAAGGAGATATAATAATTCTTTCATCAGGAGATAGAGTACCTGCTGATTGTATTTTAATTAAAGGTAAATTATCGGTAGATGAATCCTCAATCAATGGGGAGACTAAAGAAGCAAAAAAAGAAAGTATTAGTAATATTAATAACTATACTGATAAAAATAAAGTTTATAGAGGTACTACGATCTACGATGGAGAAGCTTATGCTAAAGTAGTTGAAGTAGGAATGAATACTATGTATGGTAAAATGGCTAAAGAACTTACGGAAGTAAGTGATGAATCTCCTTTAAAAATAAGATTAAATAGACTTGCTAAAACAATAAGCAAAATAGGCTATATAGCGGCTATTCTAATATCATTAGCATACTTATTCTCTAAGATATTTATCTTAAATAATTTTAATATCGAATTAATAAAAAGTACATTGACTTTAAATAAATTTCTATCATACTTACTCGAATCCCTTACACTAGCGGTATCAGTACTTGTTATGTCTGTACCAGAAGGCCTTCCGATGATGATTACTTTAGTATTATCTACTAACTCAAAGAAAATGTTAAAAGATAATGTCTTAGTAAGAAAGATGGTTGGAATCGAGACTGCTGGTTCCTTAAATATTTTATTTACTGATAAAACAGGAACGATTACTAAAGGCAAAATGGAAGTAGTATCGATATTAGATGGTGATTTAAATGAATACTATTTACTAGATGAATTAAATGATAAATATAAGACATATATTGAAGATTCTCTTATCTATAATAATGAATCAGAAATTGATTCAGAAACTGGTAAAGTTATCGGAGGTAATATTACCGATAAAGCTCTTCGTATATTTGCAAAAAAAAGTAAAGCTCATAATATCAAAATATTTGATAAATTACCTTTTAATAGTACTAATAAGTATTCAAGTACCATTATTATAAAAGATAATAAAAAAATAAAACTAATAAAAGGATCTCCTGATAAAATAATAAAAAATTCTCTTAATTATATAACTAAGAATAATGAAAAGAAAATATTAGATAAAGAAAAACTATTAAATATAATAGAAAATAAAACAAGAAAAGGACTAAGAGCAATTGCATTATCTTTTTGTGATAGTATTTATCCAATCGATAGTATAAGAAGAAATACATTAATTGGAATAATATTTATCAAAGATGATATAAGGGAAGAAGCAAAAGATAGTATAAGATTAATTAAAGAAGCTGGAGTAAATATCATCATGGTAACAGGAGACTCCAAAGAGACAGCCTCTAATATTGCTAGTGAAGTAGGTATCATAGATAATAGTAGTGACTTAGTAATAACATCTAAAGAATTAGAAAAATATACTGATGAAGAACTAAAAAAGAATATTAAAAATATAAAGGTAGTAGCTAGAGCACTACCTGAAGATAAAAAAAGACTAGTAAATATTACTAAAGAACTAGGTTTAGTTACTGGTATGACAGGAGACGGAGTAAATGATTCCATTGCTTTAAAAAAAGCTGATGTATCCTTTGCTATGGGAACAGGTACCGAAGTAGCTAAAGAAGCCTCTGATATAGTGATATTAGATGATAATATCTTATCAATATCTAAAGCCATACTATATGGTAGAACTATCTTTAAAAATATTAGGAAATTTATTATCTTCCAACTTACTGTCAATTTATCTGCAGTATCACTAGCTCTAATAGGACCTTTTATTGGAGTACCATCTCCGATTGGCGTAATTCAAATGCTATGGATAAATATGGTCATGGATACTCTTGCAGGATTAGCATTCTCCTACGAAGTACCAAGAAAAGAATATATGAGAGAATTACCTAAAAGCAAAGAAGAAAATATCTTAAGCAAATATATGCTAAATGAAATCTTTGTATCAGGAATATACTCATTAATAATATGTCTTTTATTTCTAAAACTACCAATTATAGATACCATCTTTTTAAATAATGATCATAAAATGACAGCTTTCTTTACTTTATTTATCTTTCTAGCAGTCTTTAATGCTTTTAATGCTAGAACCGAAAGAATAAATATCTTTGCCCATCTAAAAGAAAATAAAATGTTCTTACTTATAATTGTATTTATTATCATAGTTCAAATATCTATCATCTATTTTGGTTTTAATATCTTTAATACCACTAGAATAACATTATTAGAGTTTATTATTGTCCTACTAATATCTATTACTATTATTCCTATTGACTTTATAAGAAAATATATAAATAAGATTAAAAAGTAAAAGAATGGATATATAATAATTAAATCGATGAAATAAAATAAAGACAATCTTTATTGATTGTTTTCTTATTCCTTATATCTAGAGTAAAGATAATATACAAGAATAATCTAGTAAAGGATAGTAAGAATTAACTTGTTAATTCGTGTTAAAGCACATAAAAAAATCTAATAAAACTAATTGACTATAAAGATATTTTATGCTATATTATATGTGCAAGGAAAAATAAGAATATTAAAGAAAGAGAATACTCTTTTTCTTTTTTAATAAGGTGATAGTATGGAAGAATTAGAATTATATGCTAAAGAGAATAATATACCTATTATGCAAAAAGATGGAATATTATATTTATGTAACTATATAAAAGATAATAATATTAAAAATATCTTAGAAATAGGCTCTGCCATAGGATACTCTAGTATAATGATGGCAAGTATTAGTAATGATATAAAAGTAACTACTATCGAAAGAGATAAAGATAGATATGAGGTAGCAGTATCTAATATACATAAATATAATCTAGAAGATAGAATAAATATTATATATGGAGATGCTTGTGATATCGAAATAGAAGGTTACTTTGATTTAATCTTTATCGATGCTGCTAAAGGGAAGAATACTTTCTTTTTTGAAAAATTTAAAAATAATCTTAGTATTGATGGAGTAATAATTACTGATAACTTATCTTTTCATGGCTTAGTTGAAGATTCTTCATTAATTAAAACAAGGAATCAAAAAGGAATAGTAAATAAAATAAAAAGTTATATTGAATTCTTAGATAATAATAAAGAATTTACAACTACTTATATCCCAGTAGGAGATACTATTTCGATATCAAAAAGGAGAATAGATAATGAGTAATATAGTTGTTATACCTGGTAATAAAGAAGATATTAATATCTTAATAAAGAAAAATATTAAAGAATTAATAATAGGTATTAAAAATCTTTCTATTTATAATTTAGAATTAGATATCGAAAGTATAATTAAATTAAAAGAAGAATCAAATATTAATATAACTATAGCTATAAATAAAATGATTCATAATAAAGATTTAGATTATGTAAAAGAAGTACTACTTAAAGTAAAAGATAAAGATATAAATATTTTATTCCAAGATCTAGGAGTATTTAATATCATAAAAGAACTTAATATAAAGAATAAACTAATAATCTATGGAGAACATTTAAATCTAAGTATAGGAAGTAATAACTTTTATAAAGAAAGAGGAGTCTTTAGTACCTATATATCATCAGATCTTACTTATAGAGAAATAAATGAAATAAAAGAAAGTACTAATATGGAAGTATATTATACCGTATATGGATATTTACCAATATTCTATTCAAGAAGAAGTCTTCTTACTAATTATTTTAAATATATAAATAAAGATAAAGTAGATAATACATATTATATCTTTGATAAAGAGAATAAGTATATGATTAAAGAAAAAGAATATGGTACGATTATATATAGTCCATTAATTAATTTAATAAATGAATTAGATAAAATAGATAAGATAGATAATATTGTAATCGACTTATCATATATTGATGATATATCTATTATTGATAAATATATAAATAAAGATAAAGAAGATAATACTTATACTGGATTCTTTGATAAAGAGACAATCTTTAAACTAAAGGAGGAAGAATAATGAAAAAAATAGAATTACTTGCTCCTGCAGGAAACTTAGAGAAATTAAAATTTGCTTATATGTATGGAGCAGATGCCTGCTATATCGGGGGAAGAGACTTTTCTCTTAGGGCTAATGCTAAAAACTTTAGTATCGAGGAAATGGAAGAAGCAGTTAATTTTGCTCATAAACTAGATAAAAAAGTCTATGTAACAGTAAATATAGCATTTCATAATAAAAATGAAGATAAATTATTAGACTATTTAAAAGAGTTAGAAAGAATTAAAGTAGATGCTTTAATAATATCTGATGTATTAGTAATAGATTTAATAAATAAACATAAACTTAATCTAAAGATACATATATCTACTCAAAGCTCTACTCTTAATGTAGAGACTGTTAAGTTTTGGAAATCTCTTGGAGTAGAAAGAGTCGTACTAGCTAGAGAACTATCTAGAGAAGAAATAAAAGATATTATAGATAGTACTGGTATGGAAGTAGAATGCTTTATTCATGGAGCCATGTGTTCATCATACTCGGGTAGATGTGTTCTTTCTAATTACTTAACAAATAGAGATGCCAATAGAGGAGGATGTGCTCAAATATGTAGATGGGAGTTTCCTCTATATGATTCTAATTTAAATATAATTGAAAGTGATACTAAGTTTACAGCATCATCGAAAGACTTAATGATGATTGATTATATAAAAGATATGATTGAGATAGGAGTATCATCTCTTAAAGTAGAAGGAAGAATGCGAAGTAACTATTATGTAGCCACAGTTATTAATACATATCGAAATATGATTGATGATTATTATAATAGTGCTTTAAACGAAGGAAAAAATAATCATTACAAAAAAGTATTAGAGCGAGTTGCAAATAGAGAAGCAGTCCCCCAGTTCTATAATAAACTACCAGGAGTAGATGAACAGTATTATTTAGGTAGAAACGAAGTATCTAATCAAGATTTCTTAGGAATAGTCGAAGACTATGATGAAGAAACAAAAATGGTTACTATTACCGAAAGAAATTATTTCAAAACAGGAGATGTAGTAGAAATATTTGGGCCTAATATTGAAACATTTAGTTTTATAATGCCAGATATATATAATGAAAATAATGATAAAATAAATATTGGAAGACATCCTGAGGAAATATTAAAATTTAAATTAGATACTAAAGTATATAAAGGAGATATGATTAGAATAAAAATAGATTAACATTATACTAAAAAAAGAATAAAATAATTATTGACAAAAGAATAAAAAAATAGTAAAATCATGAATTGTAGTGAAAATTAAAAAAAGAAGGAGAAAAAACAAAATGAATGAGAGTGTTGTATATCTAACTGATGAAGGATTTCTTGAGTTAGAAGAAGAATTAAATGAACTTAAAAATGTTAAAAGACCAGAAGTGATTAAAGCTTTAAAGGAAGCTAGAGCCCTTGGAGATTTATCTGAGAATGCCGACTACGATGCTGCGAGAGCAGAACAAGCTCAAGTTGAAGGAAGAATCCAAGAGTTAGAAAAAATAATGGAGAATGCTCATATCATCCAAAAAGGAAGTACAGATAGAGTATCACTTGGTACTACTGTTAAGATTAAATACGTAGATGATGATGAAATCGAAGAATATAGAATAGTTGGTTCAAAAGAAGCAGATCCATCAAATAATAAAATATCTAATGAAAGCCCAATAGCTAAAGCAATCATGAATGCTAAAGTAGGAGAAATAAAGAAAGTGGCATCACCTAATGGTGAATATAAAGTAGAAATAGTAGCAATTTGCTAAGGAGGTAAATAATGAAAAAAGTAGTAAATTACAAAGTAGAAGGAACAGAATGGGAAGAGGCAAAAACAAAAGCATTTGAAAAAATTGTAAAGAAAGTAAAAGTAGATGGTTTTAGACCAGGTAAGTGTCCAAGAAACATATTTGAAAAGAAATATGGTACAGGTGATATTATTTCTGAAGCTATGGAAGAAATGATCGATGTAAAATATAAAGAAGCAATCATTAAAGATAAATTACTTCCAGTCGTAGAACCAAAATTAGAAATAGTAAAAGCAGATGACAAAGGTTTCGAAGTAAATATGACCTTTATTCTAGAACCAGAAGTAACTCTAGGTAAATATAAAGAACTTAAAGTAAAGAAAGAAGAAGTAAAAGTTACTAAAGAAGAAATTGAACATGAAGAAGGACATATCTTAGATAGATTTGCAGAACTAGTATCAAAAGATGGTAAAGCTGAAATAGGTGATACTGTTATAATTGACTTCAAAGGATTTAAGGATAATGAACCATTCGAAGGAGGAAGTGCTGAAAACTATTCATTAGAACTAGGTAGTCACTCATTTATACCAGGATTTGAAGAAGGCGTTGTAGGAATGAAAAAAGAAGAGTCAAAGGACATCAACTTAACATTCCCAGAAGACTATATGGCAAAAGATCTAGCAGGAAAAGAAGTCGTATTTAATGTAACACTACATGACATTAAGAAAAGAGTTATACCAGAACTAGACGAAGAATTCTTCAAAGACTTAGACATGGAAGGTGTAACTAATAAAGAAGAATTAGATAAAAAAGTAGAAGAAGAACTACTTGCTCAAAAAGAAGAAATGGCTGATAATAAATTTACTGAAGATTTATTAGAAGCAGCCTCTAAAAACATGAAAGTAGAGATTGATGAAGAAATAATCGATGATGAAGTAAAATATATGTATAATGATTTCACAAAGAGATTACAAGGATCAGGTATTAGTGAAGAATTATATTATGCTTATTCTAAAACTACAAAAGAAGAAACCATAAAAGGTATGAAAAAAGAAGCAGAGATAAGACTAAGATATAGATACTTACTTGAAGCTATTATTAAAGAAGAAAAAATAACTACTACTGATAAAGAAGCTAAAGAAGAAGTTAAGAAAATAGCGAAAGAAAATGGTATTACAGAAGAACATGCTATGGAACATCTTGGTAATTTAGATAGAGTTAAATTCGATATAACAATGAGAAAGGCTTTAGACGTATTAAAAGAAAATAACTAAAATAACAAGGAGATATTATGAGCGTATTTAAGGCGGTAATACTTGGAATTATTCAGGGGATTGCGGAATTTTTACCAATATCATCATCTGCGCACTTAATATTAATTCCCTATCTATTAGGATGGAAGAGTGGTGGGCTATCATTTGATATAGCCCTTCATTTTGGTACGATGCTCGCAGTTCTATTAATCTTTTTTAAAGATTGGTGGACTTTCTTTACTGGAGCTATAACTAGTATTAAAGAAAAGAAACTAAATACCAATGGTAAAATATTTTGGTATCTAGTTATAGCTACAGTACCATCCGCTATCGCAGGATTATTACTTGATGATATCATCGAAAATATCATTAGAGATAAAATATGGATAATAGCTCTTGCTCTTTCTCTTATGGGATTATTTATCTTTATCGGAGATAAATGGGCTAGTAAGCATTATAAAAAAGAAAAAGATTTTGATAGTATTACAATCAAAGAAGCACTAATAATAGGTATATCTCAAATATTTGCTCTAATTCCTGGCTTTTCCAGATCAGGAACAACTATTCTCGCAGGAAGATTACAAGGACTATCAAAAGAAGCCGTAACAAAGTTTACCTTTCTTTTATCCGTACCTGTAATATGTGGAGCAACTATTTTAGAACTAAAAGATCTTTCTTTAACTAAGGACGTAATCGTAGGAATATTATCTTCCTTTTCAATGGGAATAATATCAATAAAATTCCTCCTTAGTTATATAAAGAAACATGATTTCTCAGTATTTGCTTTTTACAGAGTAATACTAGCATTAATCGTATTCATAAAATTAATATTCTTTAAATAGATATTAATTTTTATGATATAGCAAGAAATAATACCGTGAATTGAACATTTAGTATCAATTCATCTCTGCCATAATAGTATAATGGTATTACGAGGCCATGGTAAGGCTTTAATCGGTGTTCAATTCACCGTTATGGCACCATTTTTAAAAAGTATGATTAAAAAAAGGAAAACATTTAGAAGGATTATCAAAGATATTTTGTCTAAATGAAAATAATAATAAAATTAAGAAATAGAAAATTAAGGGCTAGTAGAGACTTATTAATATGATAAGGAATACTATGCTTTTTCTATATATAGAAGTGAGGTGGATATAAAGATGAAAGTTAGAACAACAAATGCTTTAATGAAATATTTAAGGGATAACCATAACATTTCCATTGAAGGTACTAAAGATAAAAAGAATTTAAGAAATATAGGTTATTATCATGGCTATAAAGGTTATAGATACATTAATAATCCACAAAATAGGATAAAATTATCTAGTTTTGATGAAATAGTTTCAATAGTTGAATTTGATTCTAAATTAAAAAGTTTATTATATCCACAAATAATGCAAATAGAAACAATTTCGAAAAATATTGTACTACAAATATTAGTTGAAGAATATAAAACCGATGAATTTAATGTTGTTTATGAAAATGGTATGACTGATTATAGAAATAGTAATACTAGTGAAGAATATAAAAAGAAAATGAAACAAAGATTATCAGTACAAAATAATATTTATTCTTCTTTATCTAGAAGTTATAATAATGAAAATAAAATTGTTAGTCATTTTTATTCAAAAGATAGACACGTTCCAATTTGGGGTATATTTGAAATAGTTACATTGGGAACGTTTGCAGATTTAATTAAGAGTTTAGAATTTAAAGTTAGAAATAAAATTGATAAAGAAATGAATATAAATATTGCATTTGATACTAATGCTAAATTTCCTGAAAAGATTATGTATTTAATTAAATCATTAAGAAATTCAATCGCACATAATGATGTAGTTTTTGATGTAAGATTTAAAGATGGAAAAATTGATACTAAATTATGTAAATATCTAGAAAATGAAATCGGTTGTACAGGAATTGATTTTAATACAATTACTGATTATGTTCTTATTATTTCAGTGTTATTAAAGAAGTATGGAATTACTAAAACCGAAATTAGTAAATTCGTAAATGATTATGAAAAAATTATTGAAGAGTTTAGAAATAAAATTTCCATTAGTATTTATAATAAAATTATATATTCAGATACAAAGAACAAATTATCAGATTTACGAAAATTCATAAAAAGTTGATCAAATTATTGCATAATTTTTGCAATTATGGTATATTATAAATGTGAATGGCGATGGTGTATCTTCGGATCCCATCTGAGCAAGTTGGATGCGTCTGACTTGCTTTTTTGTTTTAAATATTGTAATATTATATATGAAATGTGCCTAGGAAACTTTAGAAGCCTTAGGTCTTTTTCATTTTTATAAAAAGGATAGGAGCTAATTCCAATCTTTTGCCCAGAGTGCCTCGTACTTAGATTACGATTAGGTTTTCGTCTTTGATCGACATGTTCCTAATCTTGTATATAAACTATAACAAATATTTAATTAACTATCAATAGTTTCTTTTTAATTATTGTAAAGAGTATATTGACAGAATAATAAAAGATATTTTATAATAAAAGTACCTAAGGAGGTTTTTATGTTAAAAGTAAACAGATGGATCTATAATTTTAATAGCTTAGGCCCAGAAAATCAACTAAAGGTTGCCGATGCTATAATAGGGGAATTAAGAGATAATGAGACTACTTTTGATACTTCAGAATATGATTGTGAAAAATCAAAACTTGTAAGAAATGCTTTTGAGACATTTATTAGTATTCCTGCTCAAAATGAAGAATTAAAAAGCAATATCGAATTATTTAAGGAATTTGAATCTTTATCAGATGATAATAAAAATAAAGCAATTAATGAAATTTTTAAAATTATTAAGAAGTATCTTGAAATTCAAGAGCAGGAAAACAAGAAAATGATGTGTGAAAAAGAGGGCCATATTTTTAGTGAATGGAAAAAAGCAACTTGGTCTACTGAAGAACCAGTGTGGGATGCTGGGCTACGAGGCTATGTTAAGGTCAAACATGAAAATTGGAAAAGAACATGTAGTAGATGTGGTTTTGTAGAAAAAGTTAAAGAAGAACCAACTGAGTTAATAGCTGCTAGAAAAGAAAAAAACAGAAAAACGAGAATCAAAAAGTTGAAAGCAGAATTAAAAAGACTTGAAAATGAATCGTCAGAATAAATAGAAAGGGTGTAATTGAATATGGATAATCGAATAATGTTACCAAGCGAATTATACAGAGAATTAGATAATTTAACGAAAGAGTGTGAGAAAACAAAAGACCCTAACAAATTAAAAGAATTAGAACAAATAATAGAAGAAATTGGTCGTGATTTAGGTAGAATTCATGGCTCAAAAACTAGAAAATCCAAAGCCCCAGTTATTAATCCAAATAGTAATAGAAAAAGATAAACAATATATATTAAATGAATCTAATTACGAGATATAAAGTAATAGAAATAACTCTATTACTTTTTAGTATCATATAATTAACATTTTTTATTACTTATTATATCATTTACCTTGACATTTATAATTTTTAATGTAAAATAATTATTCAAGGAGAGGAGAAAGTATTATGGCTACAAATATTGAAAAAATGAAAGACGCATTTATGACAGGCGATGAATTAACAGCAGGCATTATTAAATGGTATCTTGTAAATAGAATAGGTATATCAGAAGCCGATTATTGGAACTACATTGGATATTATGTAATTAGCGTTCCTCCAGAAAAATATGAGGAGGCATTATTAAAAGTTAAAAAATGGGCATCTGATTGGAATATTGGGTTTTATTGGATAGATCATTATAATGAGAGACGTTCTCCAATAGCATCATGCGATATTGGATATGGTTTTCTTCCGGAAACATTATTTTCAGGAGAAAAAGATAACGAATTTGCTTATAGAAGATTATGGGATGTCTTCGATGATCAAACTCCTAAAGATATTTTAGATTACTTAAATGCTTTAAAGGATTTCCTTCAAGTTGAAAAAATTTTTAGAAAATATAACTATGCAGATAATGCAATGATTATAACTCCTTTAAGCCTTGATTATGAAGAAAAGAGTAAGATGCTTAGAGAATTTGTTGAGAAATACGGAAGTGGTCCTTTCGAAAAAATTCATCCATTAACATTTACTGGAGAATTAATAAAAGCACCTTTATTAGTTAAGAAGAAATAGAAGAAGAAAGATAAACAATATATATTAAATAAATCTAAATACAAGATATCCTAATTAAAGGTATTACCAAAGAAATAATATTTCTTTGGCCCGCCATTAGGCGGAACATAAAATAAAAAAATATAAAGTAATAGAAATAACTCTATTACTTTTTTTGTATTATATAAATATCTATTTCATATAATTAACTAGAGGTGACTAAATATTGACATATACCGTAAAAAGGGGAGATACCCTATATGGAATAAGTAATCAATTTGGAGTATCCGTAATGGATATAATGAAAGCTAACAATTTAAATAATACTAATCTAAATATAGGCCAAGTACTTACTATTCCTAGTAGTACTGGTACTAATCCCGATAATACCTTTACTTATACCGTAAAAAAAGGAGATAGTTTATATAGTATAGCAAATGTATATGATACTAATGTTGATACTATAAAAAGATTAAATAACTTAACAAGTAATAATCTATCGATTGGACAAAAACTATTAATACCAGAGACATATAATAGTCCTACAACAGTACCTAATTATACAAATTATATTGTAAAAAAAGGAGATAGTTTATATAGTATCGCAAAGAATTTTAATGTAAGTATTGATACTATTATCAAAGATAACTCCCTAAATAGTAATAATCTATCTATTGGTCAAAATCTTAAAATAAGAACAAATACTCCTTCTACCGGAGTAGTAGAAGAAGAATGCTTTGGAATAGAGTATACTCCACCTAGTAATATAAGTACGATAAATTATACAGTAAAAAGAGGAGATTCTCTCTATAAAATAGCAAATCTTTATAATACAAGTGTAAGTGAATTAATCAGATTAAATAATCTAACAAGTAATAATCTTTCTATTGGTCAAATACTAAAAGTACCAAGTACTAGTACTAATACAAGTACTAGAACATATATAGTTCAAAAAGGGGATAGTTTATATAGTATAGCTAAGAAATTTAATACTAGTGTCGATATTATTAAGAGAAAGAATAATTTATCTAGTAATCTCTTAAATATTGGTCAAAAACTAAATATATAAAGGAGAAATAATGAATACATATAATTTAAATGATACTGAGTTAAAGAACTTATTAGAGTATCAAGAATTTATGAAAAATAATGAAGGAGTAGGAATGCTAAGTATTAGAGCTTATGGAGCTAGTGAAGCAGTACCAATTGAAGGTATGAATATCGAAGTAAGTACTATGATTGATGAAGATACTAAAATAATATTCTTTAATGGTACTACTGATTCTTCAGGTATGATTGAAAGACTAAGACTACCTGCACCAATACTAGGTAGTGATAATTTAATAGCACCTAAATGGACAGTCTATAATATTAAAGCTAATTATGATGGTGAAGAAGAAAATTTTAAAGTAAATTTATATGATGGAATATGCGTCCAACAAATCATCAATATTGTTCCTAATACTTTAGTAAGAGGCTTTAAATATGGCAATTAGATACCCAGTTGTACCAAATAATATAACTGTTCATCTAGGAGAACCAGATAGTGCCGCAAAAAATATAACTGTACCATTTACTGATTATATATCCAATGTTGCAGCATCAGAATTATATCCAACATGGCCCGAAGAAGCTCTAAGAGCTAATATCTATGCTATTATATCCTTTGCTTTAAATAGAATATATAATGAATGGTATCCATCAAAAGGATATAACTTTGATATAACATCTTCACCAATATACGATCAAGCCTATACTCCTAATAGATCGACATATGAAAATATTAATAATATTGTCGAAGATATCTTTAATAACTATATCGTTAAAGGTAGTGGTGTCCAACCATATTTTACAAGATATTGTGATGGCAGGGTGACAACTTGTGATGGCCTATCCCAATGGGGTTCAGTATCTTTAGCTAACCAAGGTAAAAACTATCTAGATATTTTAAAGTATTATTATGGAAATGATATATCGATTAAGTTTGATGCTCCCGTTGGAGATAACTCTTTTGGTTTTCCTGGATATAATATTGGACTAGGTAATGCTGGCAATCCCGTTCTTGCTATTCAAAGAGATCTAAGACGTATTAGAATAAATTATCCCGCTATCCCTCAAATAGGAGATAATCCTGGTATCTATGATGTCGAAACAGAAGCCGCTGTTAAAAAATTTCAAGAGATATTTGGATTACCAGTAACAGGTATCGTCGATAAAGCAACATGGTACAAAATAAAATATATTTATACTAGTGTTAAGAAATTATCAGATTTATATAGTGAAGGATTAACCATCGATGAAGCAACCTTTAGGTATCAAGATTTTATTACCTATGGTGATACTGGAATCGAAGTAGAATATATCCATTACTTTTTAGATGCTATAGCTTTTCTTGATTCAGATATACCAAGACTACCTACTAATTCAGTATATAACGATAACTCAGTAACGATGGTAAAAGCTTTTCAAGAAAAATATGGTCTACCTGTAACAGGTAACTTTACCTATACCGATTGGAAAGTATTAAAAGACACTTATAATAATATCTTAAAATCCTTTCCTAAAGAATATCAAGATTTTGCTAGTGAATTATATCCCGATTACTTCTTAACAAGAGGAGTAGAAGGAGAAGATGTAAGAAGATTTCAAAGATTTTTATTAAAAATATGTCAGTTTGATAAATCAATACCAGGAGTAAGAGTAAATGGTATTTTTGATGA
>DFLL01000027.1 GCA_002375205.1 Caryophanales bacterium UBA3620 | reverse complement strand
CTCTATATCATTATCATATGAATAAAAATCTATTTTTCTATTTATTAACTCTTTACAATCATCAATACTCTTAGCAAATAAAATAAAATCTTTTAGATCATTAATTAAACTCTTTATCCTATTTAAAGAACAATAAGTATTATTCTTTAATCCTTCATAATCAAACATGTCTCCATTATCTTTACCATATTCCGGTTTAAAGCTTTCTATAGAACTTTTATATACTCTATCTATTTCATTTACTTTTTCTATAATAATATTAGCTATATTCTTAGGAAATCCTTTACATAAAAATATAATCTCATCTTCAAGATGTTTAATATCATTTTCATTTTTTTCTTCTTTACTTACTTCAGATAATTTAATATTTTTATCTTTTATAAAGGATTGATTCCTATCTTTTGTTAATACTTCTTTAAATACTTCTCTCTCTTTCTTCTTCAAAAAAGAATATTTAGGACTCTTAAACTCAATTTTTTTAGCACTTTCTTTATTAGCCAATACTGCATAAATAAGATTAATATTTAAACTATCAATATCTATATATTCAATAGTTACTTTGTCTCCATCAAATAGAATATTACACTTATTACTTATACTAATCTTCTTTAATAAAGAACACCCAGTAAAAGCATTTGGATCAAGATTAGTAACACTTTCTGGTATTGTTATTTTTTCAAGTGATGCACAGTTTTCAAAAGCTTTATTCCCAATTGTAGTTAAACCTACTGAAAGATTTACTCTTTTTAATGATGTACAATTTGAAAAAGTACCTTCACCTATTTCTTTTATATTACCTGGTATATATATTTCTTCAAGTGATGAGCAATTATAAAACATCCATGCACTTATTAAAGTTATACTTTCTGATAAATGAACTTTCTTAAGATTAGTACATCCCGCAAAAGCCTCATTCCCAACTATAATTACACTATTTGGAATATATATTTCTTCAAGAGAAGAACAATTAATAAAAGCACCATATTCTATTTCAATAAGTCCATTATGTAAATTTATTGCTTTTAGTGATTGGCAATTTGAAAAAGCACCTGCTCCTATTTTAGTTACACTACTTGGGACTATTACTTCCTCAAGTGATGTGCAACTACTAAATAAATCATCATTTAATTTTTCAATTTTTCCCAAAATACTAACTTTCTTTAATGATTTACATTCAGAAAAAATTTCATCCCCAATATTAGTTACACTTTTAGGTATAATCATCTCTTTTAAAGATGAGCAGCCATTAAAAGCACCATTTCCTATTTCTTTTAACCCTTCAGAAAGTTCTATTCTTTTTAGTGATGTACAAAATGAAAAAACATTATCACCTATTTTAGTTACACTATTTGGAATTATTATTTTTTCTAATGATGTACAATTACCAAATGCTTTTTCTTCTATTTCTGTTATGTCTTCCGGTAATGAAAGACTCTTTAGTGAAGAACATCCATAAAAAGCTTCCCATCCAACTGTTTTTACACCATTAGGAATTGTAATTTCTTCTAGGGCTTTACAGTTCATTAAAACTCTGAAATCTAATTTATCGCCGCCATCCTTAAGAGTTATTTTTTTTACTTTTGATAAATTATTCTCGTATCTAAAATATTTAAGCATTGAAACAGGAAGACTAATTTCTTCAAGATTATTACATCCATAAAAAGCTAAATCACCAATTTTCGAAAGTCCTGCAGGTAAATCAATTTTTTTTAATGATATACACCAATAAAATGCCGTTTCACCTATTTCTTTAACACTACTTGGTATTATTATCTCTTCTAGATTATCAAAATCACGAAACGTCGAATACTTTATCTTTTCTAATTCGCCCTCAATTGTTATTTTTTTTATCGATTTTTTTTCTTTTTCAAAAATCTTACTAAAATTATTAATTTGATTTCCTGGGAATCTTATTTCAGTAATATGGCAAAAACTATAAGATTCAGAATTAAAAAATGAATTTTTATCAACATCAACAAGACCATATGGAAGATTAGTTTTATTTAAAAAGCAATAAGTAAAAGCATTCTTTCCTATTTTCTTAACACTATTTGGAATTATTATTTCTTCAAGCGATGTACATTCCGCGAATGCACAATCTCCAATTTCTTCAAGCCCTTCTGGTAAATTAACCTTTTTTAAGGAACTACACTTATAAAAAGCAGCTCCGCCAATTTCATTAACACTACTTGGTATTGGTATTTCTTCTAAAGATGAACATTCCTCAAACGTGCCATAATCTAATCTTTTCAAGTTTTCTGATAATTTTACTTTTTTCAATGATTTACAACGAAAAAAAGCACTACTATCTATAGTTGTTACACTATTTGGAATTATTATTTCTTCAAGCGATGTACAATCCGCAAATGCACAATTTCCAATTTCTTCAAGACCTTCAGATAAATTAACTTTCCTTAAAGACTCACAAGCACGAAATACCCACGAGCCTATTTTCTTAATACTGCTAGGCAAAGTTATTTCTTTTAATGATTTACAGCCTAAAAAAACGCTACCATCAATTTCAGTTACACCATTTGGAATATTTATTTCCTCAAGCGATATGCATTCCTCAAACTCTCTACCACCTATTTCTTTTAAAGTGTCTGGTAAAATAACTTTCTTTAATGATTTGCAGCCCCAAAAAACGCTACCAGCAATTTCAGTTACACCATTTGGAATTATTATTTTTTCAAGCGAGTTATGATATCTAAATACAAGAGGTTCTATTGAAGTAACTCCGTCAGGTATATTAAGACCTTTTAATTCAGGATTAACCCATACTAATACTCCATTTTGAATTTTATAATCATTATTTTCTATATTCATAATGCACCTTCTTACATACGTTATCTTTACTTAATTATATAATGAATTTACTTATAAGTAAAGAAAAAGAGAATAAATTCTCTTTATCTCGTCCATTCAAATTCAAAGTCTAATATTCTAACAGTATCTCCATCTTTAATACCATTTTTAATAAGTTCGTCATCAACACCCATTTTTCTAAGTTTATTAGAAAACCTATCATAAGCTTCTTCGGTATTAAAATTAGTCATTCTAAATAATTTTTCTATTTGGTCTCCTCTTACGACAAAAGTATCTCCATCTTTAGATATTGTAAATGGTTTTTCCATTTTAAATTTATATAAAACATGACTTTCAATGACATCATCTTCATATAAAGGTTTATCTTCTATCTCACTTACCATATCAGATAGTTTCTCTATTACTTCATCTAATCCTTCATTAATAAGAGCGGTTACCTCAAATACACTCTTATTATTAATCTTTTTCTTAAATTCTTCTAGATTATCTTTAGCTTTTTCTCCATCCATTTTATTAGCAATAATAATTTCTGGTTTTAATAATAGTTTAGGACTAAATTTTTCTAATTCATTTCTAATTGATACATAATCTTCATAAGGATTACGTCCTTCTTCCGCTGACATATCAATTACATGAGCAAGTATCTTAGTTCGTTCAATATGCTTTAAGAATTTATGACCAAGACCTACTCCCTCACTTGCTCCTTCTATTAAACCAGGAAGATCTGCGACTACAAAATCATTCTTCTTTGTTTTAACTACTCCCAGATTAGGAGATAATGTTGTAAAATGATAACTTGCAATTTTAGGATTAGCATTAGATATCATTGATAATATAGTACTTTTACCAACCGAAGGCATACCAACAAGTCCGACATCCGCTAGCATACGAAGTTCAACTTTAATTTTTCTAACTTCACCAGGTTCACCTTTTTCAGCAAATGATGGACATGGATTACTTCTCGTAGCAAGAGCAACATTACCTCTTCCACCTCTACCACCATATGCTATCGTTGCTTCTTCGCCATGATGTGTTAAATCAGCAATAATTGTGTCTGTATCAAAGTCTCTAACTGTTGTTCCAACTGGTACTTTAACAATTAAGTTCTCACTATGAGCCCCATTCATTCCCTTACCAAGACCATTTTCACCATTATTGGCTTTAATCTTCTTTTGATATCTTAAATCAATTAGTGTTTTAAGACCAGAATCAGCTTTAAAGATAATATCAGCACCTTTACCACCAGAGCCACCAAAAGGTCCTCCCATAGGAACATAGCTTTCTCTTCTATATGCTAAGCATCCATTACCACCAGATCCAGCTTCTACATTCATAACAACTTCATCAACAAACATCTTATCATCTTCCTTCATACTTAACTTTATAGATAATAACAAGATATAATATTATAAGTAAAATAATATATATTCCTGATACCCATAAAATTCTAAGATAATTAATTTTTTTCTTTTCTTTTTTTTCTTTCATTATATACTCCTCTTATTCTATTAACAATTTTATCATATAATTCTTCAAAGAAATCAATAACATAAGTATCAATAAAAGCAAAAAGTAAAATTAAAACGACACTTATTATACTAAATTTTGAAACTAAAAACAAGTCTGGAAATAATAATAATAAAACTGTAAATGATAAACTGCAAAATACAAGTAATACTTTTCTCCATAAACTAAGTGGTTTACATATAGTATAAAGTAATCTTAAGGTAATAAATCCAGTTAAGAAAACAACAACTAATCTATATGTTTCAAAATCTTTATGAAAGATATTACATATTATAATAATAATAAAAACATTTAAAGCAACAACTATACCATTAGATAAAGCATTTCTAAATACCTTATTTAAGAAATTTTTTTCCGTTTTATTATAATTTGGTTCAAATGCCAAAAAGAATGATGGAATACCTACACAAAAAGCACTAATTAAAGATAATTGTACTGGATAAAAAGGATATTCATGTCCCATAAAAATAACCATTAAAGATAAAAAGAATGAATATGCCGTCTTAATTAAATACATCGAAGAAACCCTCTCAATATTATTAACTACTCTTCTTCCCTCATTAACAATACTAGGTAAACTAGAAAAATCGTCATCTGTTAGTATTACTTCTGATACACCTCTCGCTGCACTAACACCACTTCCAAGTGATATACCACAGTCAGCCTCTTTAAGGCCTAATATATCATTAACGCCATCTCCAATCATTGAAACAGTATTATTCTTCTTCAATGCTTTAATAACTCTCTGTTTATCTTGAGGTTTCATTCTACCAAAGATCTTCTTCTCATTAGCTACTCTAATAAGTTCTGCATCACTTTCAGGTAAATCTTTACCTTCAATATATAAATCATATCCATCAAAATCAAGACTTTTTAATATATTAGAAACAGTAATAGGATTATCTCCAGATATTACTTTAATATCTACTCCCTCATTTTTAAAATATTTTAGTGTATCCTTTGCCGATTTTCTTACATTATCTTTAAGAATTATAAAAGAAATAACCTTCTTATCATCACCTTTTGCTAAAGTAAGAATTCTATATCCCTTATTTAAAGAATCTTCTAGTTCACTAAAGTCTGTTACTTTTTTATCAGTAATATATTCCAGAGCCCCTAAATAATAATTAACATTATCAATATTCGTAATACTACACTTCATCGCAGAAGAAAAAGGAATTCTATCTATGACATTCAAATCATTATTAACACCAAATTTCTTCTTTAAAGCAACATCCGTAGCATTATTAGCTTCTTCCGTTAAAATGTTAGAAATGATATCATCTATTTTAATTCTCTTATCCAAAGTAATAACATCAACTACTTCCATTGTACCATCAGTAATCGTACCAGTTTTATCTAAGCAAAGAATATCAGTACAAGATAGAATCTCAATACCATGAAGTCTTTGAATAATAACTTTCTTTCTAGCCATCTTAACAACACCCGCAGTTAAAGCAATGGAAGTAAGAAGAACTAATCCTTCCGGTATCATACCAATAATACCTGCTACTGCTCCAAGTATCGCTTCACTATAAGTTTGATGACTAAAGAAATACTGTGAGACAAATAACATTATTCCTACTGGTATTATTAAAATAGTGATAACCTTAAATATACTATTAATAGTTCTCTGTAAAAAAGAAGAATTATCTCTAATCTCTGACGCTTCTCTAACCAAATTACTAGCATAATCATTACTTCCAATACTAATTACTTTAGCATAACCACTACCACTAGTAACAAAAGAACCAGACATAATCTTATCATCTTTTCTCTTCAGTATAGCATCAGCTTCTCCTGTAATAATTGATTCATCTACTTCTAAAGAAGAAGACTTAAGTACCATTAAATCAGTAACAATAGAATCTCCCGATGACAAAAAGATAACATCATCCATAACAATTTCTTCTTTTGGAATAACTTCTTTTTTACCACTTCTAATAACAGTTACTTCATCTTTTTTATTAATCTTAATATTATCTAGTATCCTTTTTGCCTTAATCTCTTGATAAATAGAAATAAAAGTATTAAAAATAATTGTCGTAACAAAAGTAGCATTTTGAATATAACCCGTAGTTAATACAAGAATAAATAAAGAAATATTCAAAATATTAAATATCGTAATAGTATTACTTCTAATAATCTCTTTAACACTTCTCGTATTATTAACCTCTACATTATTAGATAGACCATTTTCTTTTCTATATTCTACTTCTTGGTAAGATAAGCCTTCCATAATATCCTCCTTTAGAAAAAGGGCTTAAACTGCCCTTTAATTATCTTGAAAAATATCCTCCACCACCATAAACAACAGCAGGAAAATTATATATATTTCTTGGATTAAATGAATGTGAATTAAATGAATAAGCATTATGACCATAAGCCATACCAAAATGAAGATGAGCACCAGTAGTACAAGCATCATAACTTCTTGTACTTGAACCGCCAACTTCACCTATCTTAGTCATTGGAGTAACAGCTTGACCTTCACTTACACTAATAGTAAGTAAATGCATATAGACTGTTGTATATGGAGTACCATTAACACTATGATATACCCAAACCATATTACCACCACAACCAGAGCGATAAACTACTCTAGCCACAGTTCCATTTGCCGCACCATATACTGTTGTGCCTTCTCCAACACAATCTAAATCAATGCCATGGTGTCCAGTAGCAGGTCCATTCCAATCAGGCCTAAATCCATATCCAACATATTCACTCGTTACACAACCTCTAGCTAAAGGATAATTCCACCCCGTGGCATTAACCATTGTATTTTTAATACCGCAAGTAGTAATATTTTCATTATCTTTGCAGCCTTTATCAACATATCTTTTTATCTCTTTTTTCATATCAGCTATGTCTTGTTCAATAGTGGTACCTTCTTCTTGATAGTTAGATAAATTAGCCCTAAGAGTAACCATCTTACTTTCTAACTCTTTACTACTATTTTCTAAATTAATTTTATTATTAGCAAGATTTTCTTTCTTTTTTTCTAAAGAACTAATAAGTTCTTCTAACTCTTCCATTAAATTATTATTATAATCCGTAAGCTGCGATACAATGGCATATCTATATATAAAGTCCGTATAAGAATCAGCTTCAAATAAATACTCTAAATATACATTTTCTCCCGATGATACTTGAAGAAATTTAAGAAGTTCATTAGTTTCTTCTTTCTTCCTTTCAATCGTATCTTCATTCTCTTTAATCTCATCTTCTGTATTTTTAATATCATTCTTAATACTAGCAAGCTTACTAGTAATAGAATTAATCTCACTAGTTAAACTATTAATTTGCTCAGTTGTCATATTCTTATTATTATTAGCCTCATTATACTTTCTTTCTAAAGCACTAAGTTCATTCTTTAAGTCTCCAAGTGTTTTAGCTTCTACTTTATATATAGGCATAACCATCATCATAACAATAATAATAGTAATAAATTTCTTCATACATATCACATCTTTCATTAACATTATATATTAATTACTCTTTTTAGTCAACAATTCTTTCTTTTTTTATTTTAATATACTAGAGATATAGGTTAAATATAATTTTTCTATTTTATCTTTTTCTATTCCAAATAGTTTACTTTCCAAAATACAACATATTCTTCCTATTTTTTCACATACTAAATTAAAGAAGGTGCACTATGAATAATAAAATAATCAAGAAAATAAAAGAAGAAACAAATAATAGTTCTTACATTATATATCGAGAAAAATATATCAAGAAAAAAAGAATAGATATCATCTATCACGAAGCATTAACTTCTCAAGATAAATTATCTGACTTTATCTATAGAAGTCTAGATAAAATAGAAAAAATATATAATGAAAAAGATTTTCTATATGATACTATAAAAAATAATATAGCAAATATCAAAATAAAAAAAATAAAAAACTATCAAGATATAATAACATATCTAAATAACGGCTTTGTAATATTATTAATCGAAGATGATTACTCCCTAGCCTTAGAAGTAAAACAAAATCTATCTAGAAGTATCGATAAACCAACTACTGAAATGACCGTACGTGGTCCAATGGATTCCTTTACTGAAAATATTGAAACAAATATTGGTTTAATTAAAAGAAGAATAAAATCAAACAAACTATGGAATAAAGATTTATTTCTAGGTAAATATACTAAAACCAAAATAAGTATTTTACATATTGATGGAATATCATCATCCGAGATAGAAAACAAAATAATAGAAAAATTAAATAAAATCAAAATAGATAAAGTAATAGACTCAGGTACACTAAAACATTTAATCCAAAAAGAATATAAAAGTATTTTTCCTACCATTATATCAACAGAAAGACCAGATAAAGTATCCGATGCCCTTCTTAATGGAAAAACAGTTATCATAATAGATAATTCTCCCTTTGCCTTAATAATGCCAATATCATTTAATGACTTCTTTATATCAGAAGATGATAAAGATTCTAAATTCATGAATAATACCCTAACAAGAATATTAAGATATACTGCCTTTTTAATAACAGTTATAACTCCTGGTGCTTATATAGCTATAACAACTTTTAATAGAGAAATGTTACCCTTAGAATTACTTATTAATTTTGCATCTCAAAGAAGTACAGTACCATTTCCTGCTTTTTTTGAAGCCTTATTAATGCTCCTATCATTTGATATCTTAAGAGAAAGTGATTTACGAATACCAAATATCGGAGGATCCGCTATCTCAATAGTCGGAGCTCTAATTCTTGGAGAAGCCGCTGTTAACGCCGGAATAGTTTCTCCAATTATGATCATTATCGAAGCCATTACTGCAATATCTGCCCTATTATTTACAGAGCCAGAACTAATAAACGCCATCAAATGGTATAGACTTCTCTTCATGATTGGAGGTACGACCTTTGGTATGTTTGGAGTTTATATAGTCTTTATCTATTTTCTAACCAATTTATCATCTATCAATTCCTTTAATAAACCATACTTAATGCCATACGTTCCTCTATCTATCCAAGGACTAAAAAATAGTATCATAAAATTTCCATTAGTTAAAAGAACAAAAAGAGATAAATACTATTCAAAAAATATAACAAGAATAATCAATAAATAAGGAGGTACCATGAAAAAAATAAAATATCTATTATTAATACTTCTTCTAACAGGATGTCAAAATTATCGAGAATTAACTGATATTGCTATTACAACAGCAATATCTGTTGATTACAATACAAATACTAATGAATATATTCTTCTAACACAAGTAGTAAATTCTGTTAAACAACAAGATGCAACTTCTAGTAACGAGCCAACCTTTATAAACTTTACATCAACTTCTACTTCCCTATCCGAAGGACTATCCAAAATAGTCCTAGAGTCTCCTAGAAAACTATATACTACCCAAACCCAAATAATAATATTATCTAAAGAAGTAATTGAAAACAAATTAAATGAAGTATTAGACTACTTCATAAGAAATCCTGAAATAAGGGGAGAAACTCTAATCTTATTAGCTCCCGATAAAGAAGATCTAAAAGGAATAACAATCCAAACACTTTTAGATAATTTATCTTCTTCAAATATTGTATCATCCCTAAAAGAATCCGAAAAAGAAGGATATACAACACTAATAACACTAAATAATTTAACAGATATGTACTTAAATCCCTATAAAGAAATAATTCTTCCAACTCTGCATATTGAAGGCAACATTAATGTTGCTGATGAAGAAATAAATAAAACATCCACTAACTACAAAGGAACTGTCAAAATAGGACCACTTGCTATATTTAAAAACACAACTTATCTAACAGTCTTATCTTTAGATGAATCTAAATACTTAAACATCATAAGAAATACCTTAAATAAATCAATAATAACAATGCCATATAACGAAGGATATATAACTTTTGAATTATATAATATCAAAGCAAAGTATAAACCAGATATCAAAAATAATACCATAACATTAACAATTAAGGGCAATGCTAAAACATATGAGACAATAACAAATACCAATATCGAAAATAAAGAAAAAGTAAGAGATATTCAAAAATATTTTAATAAATATATTAAAGAAAATGTCCTAGATACCTTTAATAATATAAGAACTAATTATAATACTGATATCTTTAACTTTAGAGATATCTATCATAAATGTAACCCTAAATATCTAAACCAAAACTATCATAACTGGTATAAAGAAAAATATCCCAAATTAGAACTAAAAATTAATTCAAATATAAAATTATATGAAAAAGGAAAAATAAAGGAGGAAATAATCTATGTCAAAGAAAATAGATAGTATAGAATTTACTTCTCTTTTTATCTTAACATTCCTGTCTTCTTCAATAGGATTAAGCTTATATACTACAATTAAGTATGCATCTATTAATTCATATATTGGAGTACTAATAAGTTTTATAACAAGTATTATACCACTATTAATATTCATCTTTATTTTAAATTATAAACAAGAACAAAATATCAAAGAAAAAATAAAACATCTTTATGGAAAATATCTAGGTACTATCATAAACTATACTCTAATAAGATTATTCTTTATCGTAGCTATAACAATACTATTTAATTTAAGTAATTTTATCGTATCCCAATATCTATCAGACACCAATATTCTCTATATAATGATACTCCTATCAGTAACATTATACTTCTCTCTAAATAAAGGAATAGAAACCATATCTAGAATAAGTTCTATATTTACATTAATATTCTTAATCTTATTAATAATAGCCATCTTCTCAGTAAAAAAAGAAATAAATATAAATAATCTAAAACCCTTTCTAGAAGATGGTATTAATGATCCTATAAAAGCAGGACTAATAAATAGCCTCTTAACAATAATACCATGTTTTAGTTTACTTATCATACCAAAACAAAATATAACAAATAATAACAAAGTAATAAAACATATCATTATTGGATATATAATATCCTCTATCATATTATTTTTAATATCAATAATATCAAACTCTATACTTGGAGAATATCTAATCCAAATATATCAATACCCAGCCTATATATCATTAAAAAAAGCATCACTATTTAACTTTATCGACAAAATAGAAAACTTCTTCTCTCTAGCCTGGATACTAAGTTCATTTATCGGCATAATTACTAGTCTATACTATATAAAAGAAACAATAACTAAAAGTAACAAACAAATAATAAATATACCATTAATAATAATCTTAGTAATAGTATCATATAAATTATTCAAAAATAATACGATTTTTGATAACTATATCATAAAATATTATCCAATTAATTTATTATCTATCTTAATAATATTTATCATAATATCAATAACAATAATAATAAGAAAAATATTAAAAAAAGACTAAATATATGTATAAAAATAAATATAAAACATATAATAATACCAAGTAGATATTATTATCTACTTTACATATAAAAGGAGCGATTTATGCTCCTTTCTTTTTTTAAATATTTTTATATTCTTTAGATAAAATTCTAGTATCACTTGAGTACTCCATAATAAACTTGTTATCTTTCTTACATATAATTATACCTATAGTCTTATCTTGATTAATAGTTTTTAAATTATTATCAATATAATTCATGTAGACTTCTATTTGACCTATATGTTCTTTCTTTAATTCAGTTACCTTTAATTCAAGTACAACATAACAATTATAATCTATATTATATAAAAGAAAATCAATATAATTATATCTATTTCCTATTTTTATCTTATATTCATTTTTTATAAATGTAAAACCACTTCCTAGTTCTTCTAAAAATGATGGTATATCTTCAAGTATTAATCTTTGTAATGTCTTTTCTTTAACAACATTAATGTTATTTGGATTATGTATAACAATTGGATTCTTAATAAAATCTTGAACATTAGACTCATCTTTATTAACTAATTTTATTTTAGTTTCTTCAGGTAATCTTTCATATTCATTATTCTTAATTTTTTCGCGTAATTGTCTTTTTGTTAAATTTTGATTAACACAAATGTCTATATAATACTTTGAAGCATTGATATCATTTATTGGTAATATTTCAACATAATTACTCCAACTTAATTGGTGCGCCAATGGTGCACCTTTTTGAATTAAGAAATAAAATTTTCTCATTCTTTTTAATGTAGTTATATCATACTTCTTATTAACTTCTTTTACTAACTTATCAGAATATTCTTTAATTAAATTATCACCATATTTAGCTCTTTCTTCACCACCTTGAGCCTTCACCAGTAGTTTACCAACCTCATAATATGTAATAACCCTATTTCTTTCTCTAGAATAATTCTTTGCTTTTTCATATATTAATTATTGCTTTATTTCATTATAAAAATTCATGTATTTATACTTCCCCTTAAACCAACTCATATTCCTTAGATATTATCCTATTATCAGAACGATATCCCATAATAAACTTATTATCTTTCTTTACAATAATAATTCCTATTGTTTTATCTTGATTTGGTTTCTTTAAATTATTATCAATATAATTCATGTAAATTTCTATTTGTCCAATATATTCTTTCTTTAATTCTGTTACCTTTAATTCAAGCACAACATAACAATTATAATCTATATTATATAAAAGTAAATCAATATAATTATATCTATCACCTATTTTTATCTTATATTCATTATCAATAAACGTGAACCCATCACCTAGTTCTTTCAAAATTAATCTTTGTAATGTCTTTTCTTTAATAACTTCGATATTATTAGGATTACGTATGATTATCGGATTCTTAATAAAATCTTGAACATTAGATTCATCTTTATTAACTAATTTTATTTTAGTTTCTTCAGGCAATCTTTCATATTCATTATTCTTAATTTTTTCTCTTAACTGATTGCGACTTAAATTAAATGCCATACACTGATCTATATAGTACTCAATTTTATTAATATCTTTTAATGGCAAAAGTTCTGTGTAATGGCTCCAACTCAATTGTCGCGCCAGCGGCGCGACTTTTTCATCTTCAAACGCTATATAAAACTGGCGCATCCTAAATAACGTTTTCTTATCATATTTTTTGCCAACTTCAATTTGCAATCTTTTAGAATATTTTCCTACAATATCTTCTCCATAAACGCTTCCTGCTTCATTAAGAATTCTACCTATTTCATAATATGTAATAACCCTATTTTTTTCTTTAGAATAATCCTTTACTTTTTCATAGATTTCATTATCAATTAATTTTTGTTTTATTTCATTATAAAAATTCATGTATTTATATTCCCCCTTAAACTAATTCATATTCCTTAGATATTATCCTATTATCAGAACGATATCCCATAATAAACTTATTATCTTTTCTAACAATTATAATACCTATAGTTTTATCCTGACTAGATTTTTTTAAATTATTATCTATATAATTCATGTAGACTTCTATTTGCCCTATATATTCTTTCTTAAGTTCCGTTACCTTTAATTCAAGCACAACATAACAATTATAATCTATATTATATAAAAGCAAATCAATATAATTATATCTATTTCCTATTTTTATCTTATATTCATAATCAATAAATGTGAAGCCACTTCCTAATTCTTTCAAAAAAGATGGTATATCTTCCAAAATTAATCTTTGTAATGTCTTTTCTTTAATAACTTCGATATTATTAGGATTATGTATGACAATTGGATTCTTAATAAAATCTTGAACATTAGATTTATCCTTATTAACTAATTTTATTTTAGTTTCTTCAGGTAATCTTTCATATTCATTATTCTTAATTATATCCTGTAACTGCCTTTTAGTAAGATTTCTATTAATAATTTGATTAGCATAATAATTAATTATATTAACGTCTTTGAGAGGTAACAAAATCAAGCAATGACTCCAATTCAATTGTGGCACCAATGGTGCCACTTTTTCATTTGAAAATATTACATAAAATTTTCTTATTCTAAATAATGTACTTTTATCATATTTTTTGCCAACTTCAATTTGCAATCTTTTAGAATATTTTCCTATAATATCTTCTCCATAAACACTTCCTGCTTCATTAAGAATTCTACCTATTTCATAATATGTAATAACCCTATTTCTTTCTTTAGAATAATCCTTTACTTTTTCATATATTTCATTATCAATTAATTTTTGTTTTATTTCGTTATAAAAATTCATAAACAACACGCTCCTTCATTATTAAAAATAAATTAATTAATAATACTAAAGCGTAATGTCTTGTTACTTTAGTTAAATCTTATTACTAAGATTCTTCTCCTTTCATATTTATTTTGCTCATACTTAAATCAATAGAAAAAAACTTATATCCTCGGCGAGCCTCTAATTCTAGTTATTTATTATATATAAATAATATATCAAAGTCAATTAGATAATTAAATATTTTATATCTGCACATATTATTCATAATAACATATCCTACTAATAGTGGAGATGATTTTTATGTATAATCTTTTATCAAATATAAATCCAATAATATTAGCACTATTAGCTACTTTATTTACCTTTAGCATAACAGCCTTAGGAGCAGCTCTTGTCTATTTCTTTAAAAAGGTAAATAAAACCATAATGGATGCTATGTTAGGTTTTGCTGCTGGAGTAATGATCGCAGCATCCTTTTGGTCACTACTTTCCCCATCCATAGAAATGGCAAATACCTTAAATATGACTTCTTGGTTAGTAGCCACAATAGGCTTTTTATCAGGTGGAATCCTTCTCTTTATTGGAGATAAAGTATTCGATCTATTAGATAAAAAACTAACAAAAAAAGAACCAAATATCAAAAGTTTCAAAAGATGTATGATGCTAATGTTCTCGATAACATTACATAACATCCCCGAAGGATTAGCCGTAGGAGTAGCCTTTGGTTCAATAGTATACTCACTAAATGGAGCCACTCTAGAATCAGCCTGTCTATTAGCACTAGGTATAGGACTTCAAAACTTCCCCGAAGGGACAGCCGTATCAGTACCTCTACGTCGAGAAGGAATGTCTAGAACAAAATCATTTATCTATGGTTCTCTAAGTGGTTTAGTCGAACCAATAGCCGGCATACTAGGAGCACTATTAGTACTAAAAGTCCAAAAACTCTTACCATTCCTTTTAGCATTTGCCGCTGGAGCTATGATCTATGTTGTAATTGAAGAACTAGTCCCAGAATCCCAAACAAACAAAAAAAAAGACCTAATGGCCTTCTTCACACTAATAGGCTTCACTATTATGATGATACTAGATGTAGCTTTAGGATAAAAAAATAGTGGTATATCAAAAATATACTACTTTTTCTTACAAACAATTACTTGTTTCTTTTTCTATAGAAGCATCTAAACATTTTCCTATCTGTCCTTTTAATAACATTTGTTCTTTCTTAATACTACGATTATTCAGTTTATTTTTATTAGCAGGATAAAAACTCCTAATCTTTAAAACAGCACCAAAATTAATTCTAACAGCAACCACTACCATATCATCTATCTTTTTATAATATTCAAGACCTTTAGTTTTTTCATTATAAAACACATCGTCAGGATACTTTATTATTATTCCTAATTTTGACCATATATCCTCTATTTTTTCAATATTACCAAAATCCTTTAAATGCTTATCAATAATATGCTGTTTTCTATCTTTAAATATTACAATTGGCTTATTAGCATGTTCATTTAAATTCCAATAATTAGCGATATTAGAATCTAATTTTCCAATATATTCATATACTTGACCACATTTCTCCATTGCAATATTCCCCCTCAAAAAAATAGGCCTACATAAAGTAGGCCATTGAGTAATTTGGTTGGCCATCACCCCAACATCTCATCAAATGGATTGTTCCATTTTACACTTGAGACTTTCATCCGCGATAGACGATGATTTTCTATCCTCAAACTACTCTATTAAATATTATGAAATAAATAACTCATAATATGATACAAAAACAAGTAATATGTCCTCGTTTTTGTATCTATATAATAACATTATTCATACAAAAAATCAACTATAATATAACTTTTTTACATTCAAGTATTAACTAACATTAAAAACTATATATCAAACAAAAACATTTATCTATCGCTCACTAATAGATATAGTCTACTCAATAGCCGGAGTACTAGGAGCACTTCTAGTACTAAAAGTCCAAAAACTCTTACCATTCCTTTTAGCATTTGTCGCTGGGGCCATGATCTATGTTGTAATTGAAGAACTAGTACCAGAATCTCAAACAAAAAAAAAGACCTAATGGCCTTCTTCACCCTAATAGGTTTTACTATTATGATGATACTAGATGTAGCTTTAGGCTAAAAGAAAAACATAGTAATAAAATCATTACTATGTTTTTTAAATTATTCAATCTACTATGCAGTAAATGTAGCTCTAACTTTTCCACCAAGTGCTTGAAGTTCAAGGGTACCAGTATAAGAACCAACTACATAATTATTATCGCCAGTTACTGTTTCTTCACCAGTTGTACTGTTTTGAGAAACATCAGTATCATTTACATATACTAATAGGTAATAAGTAACTGTAGTATTAGCTGTCAATGCACCATTATGATGAATATCTGTATCAAGTCCATTTACAACTACACCATTACCAATTGCTGCAGGTGCTCCAAATCCTTCAAGAACAGCACCATTAGATAATCCATCAGTTGCACCTGTTGTCATGTTTACATCACCAGTAGCAGTAAATACAGCATAACCCCATTGACTCTTATCAACAACAGCTTTAGCATTTTCATTACTATTATTAGCAACAGTCAAACCTAAAAGCAAGTTTGCATGAGTTACATCTTGGTTAGCACTAATATCAATTCTATAAACATGACATCCAGTAAATCCATTGTTTACACATTTATCAGTTAACATTTTATTTAATTGAGTATTAGTTAAATCAGCAGGTGTTGGAACTGTTAAATTTCCTGCAGTACCACCAAAAAATGCGGGTACTAAAGTATTATAAGGAGCAGTAGCTCCATTAAATACAACTTTTTTAACCTTCATGTCTAATGAAGCATTATCAATATATTGCGTCTCTCCACCAATTTCGCTATCATTTACCCCAGTACTAGCACTAAAGTATGCAAATGTTGCACCAATAATAGCAACTACTAAAGTAGCAACTCCTACAACTGCGTAAAATACGCCAGGTCCCTTTCTATTATTTTCTTCCATTTTTTCAATCCTCCTTTACAATAATAATTGTAGCAAAGATAAAAATAAAATGCAACATAATTTTTGCATTTTTTTTATTTTTTTTTTACTATGAATTATCTACTCCTTATAAATAAAAAGTTTAGATTTATCTACTCTGTTTATATTATAAGTATTTATTATACAAAATTCATATAGTAGTTTTAATATATCTTCAGTAAGTATACTATCTATTACAGCACTTAACTTATCTTCTTCTATTTTAATATTATTCTGTAAGAGTAATATTTCATCTTGTAAACTATCTTCTTTTTCTATTTGAATACTTTGTTCATTTAAAGTATTAATAGTATTAGGATAAATACTTTCATCTAATCTTTCCCTTAATCTATTTCTTTTAATAATAAGAGGAGTATATTCAGTTTCTTTATTAAATACTAAATATAATATATCTCTAATATCATCTTTTTCTTTCTTAATATTTTCATATAATATATTCCGATATTTATTATTAGTATCCAAATGAAATTTATTAAGTAGAGTATCTTCTAATAATATATTATCTACTTCATATTCACATTTTGTTTTATTAAAAGCATTTAATTTATTCTTATACTCTTTTATTATCTTAGAAATATTAA
>DFLL01000043.1:21096-36565 GCA_002375205.1 Caryophanales bacterium UBA3620 | reverse complement strand
GTAATATATTTTCCATAATCATAGCCACTGTCATAGGACCAACCCCTCCAGGTACCGGAGTTATATAAGAACACTTGTCTTTTATTTCATTAAAATTAGTGTCTCCTACTACTTTATTATCTACTTTCGATATACCAACATCAATAACTACAGCATCATCTTTTATCATCTCTTTAGTGATAAGATTAGGTCTTCCAACTGCAGATACTAATATATCCGCAGATCTACATATCTCTTCTAAATTCTTAGTTTTAGAATGACACACAGTAACCGTGGCATTTCTATTCATCATCGCATGAATTAAAGGTTTACCAACAATATTTCCTCTACCCACTATAACTACATGCTTTCCTTCTATTTCAATCTTATATTCATCAAGAAGTCTAATAATACCCTTTACCGTACAAGGTACTAATCCATCTTTATTCATATACAAATTATAAATATTATCTTTAGTAAAACCATCTACATCCTTATAATATTTAATAATACCAGCACATTTATCAAAATCAATATGATTAGGTACTGGACTTTGAAGAATAATACCAGTAACTTCATCATCATTATTTAGTTTATCTATTAGATTAATTACTTCATTTTCACTAGTACTTTTATCTAATAAATATTTATCACACTTAACACCTACATATTCACAAGCTTTCTCTTTATTTCTAACATATATCTTACTAGCTTCATTATCACCAACTAAAATAATAGCAAGTTTTAATTTCAAATTATTTTTCTCTATTTTATCTTTAACTTCATCAAGAATCTTATCTCTAAGCAGTTTACCATCCATTATTGTCACATTCTCACCTCGTTTAACTATCATAATTATATCATTAAATTATCCATTTTACTATATAAAAAAGAATATTGTCAAAAGGCAATATTCTAGTTTTCTAATTTTTTAACTCTTTTAGCACTATCTATAACTTCATTATCTTCAAAATAAACATTTAAAAAGTTTCTCGAAGCAATATAATCACATAAGTGAACAAATAACTCGTCATTTTCTTTAGGTACCGGTAATACTTCATATCCATCTTTTCTCCTTATACATTAATCTTATTAAAATCTATACTACCACCTTTATTTAAATATAACAACAACAAACTAAATATAATAATATAAAACCAATTAATGAGCATTAATATTAATATATTAGAAACACCAACATTAAGAAGAATTACTAAAACAAATATTGTAATAAAAGATAGTGCCATACCAATAAATACCGATATCATCGAACTCATACTCTGTTTAACTACTTCCGTATCATTTTCTGCATCCATCTTTGGATATTTTAAATTAACAATAATACCAATAGTTTCTGATACTAATGGTAATATTATCGAACCAATAATAATCATTAATATTTCAACTATATTAAAACTAAATCTAATAAACATAATAATGTCTCCTAGTAATATTACAGGTATCATAATTAATACAGAAGTAGCTAATTTAGACATAATAATAATTGTTGATTTAACAGGTAAACTTTTCAATATATTAAATGATTTACCTTCTAAAGATATCATTGAACTACTAATCGAAGTCATAAAAGAAGTAAAGCAAACAAAACCATATAGAATAATAGGAATATAAGAATTAATCTCTTTAATAGATATTTCTCCATCCATAATAAAACTCTTAGTAATACTATCAAATTTAAAACATATCAAAGTAATACCAATAATAAATAAAACCAATCCAAATCCAGCATTAATCATAAATACCGGAGTATTAAAAAATCTATTTAGTTCTTTTTTAATTAAAGATATTTTAGGACTATTTACTTTAACAATATATTTCTTACTCTTAGAACTATTTCTTTCTTCTTTTACTTTAGAATTAATCTTAAAGTATCTAATACTCATAATATATATACCAATTATCAATAAAAGTATATTTATAACAATAAATATTATTAAATCTATAATATTAAAGTTAGTAACCATCTTAACATAAGCATTCGCAGGATAATATAAAGAAGTAATAATACTATTAATATGACTAGCATTATTCGTAAAATTACTTAAAATATTTTCCATATTAAAAGAAAAATAAAAGATTACAAGTAATAATAAAGTAGTAACAATAACTTGAGCCATATTTTTAAACTTAAATTTAGATGAAGTACTTGAAATAATACCTCCTATTAAACAAGATATAACAATAGGAATAATTGGTAGCAATAATAACATAAATAAACTAACAATATAATAATTAATACCTACTTTAACATTAATAGCATAAACAGTCATAGCAGGAAATAAAAATAAAGAATTATAAAGCAGTTCAAATACATAGAACTTAAATATCCTAATAAATAGAACAGTTCTTCTTTTAATAGGTAAAGAAAATAATAAATTATCATCCTTACAATTAAATAAAAGATTACTAGATTTATAGATACCTTCAACTAAAGTTAAAAAGAAAGTAACAATAGTAAATATTGATAAAAGTATATATTCAGATTTTATACTAGTTAAAGGTTCAATTATCATATTAGCATAAGAACCAACCGAAAACATACAAACAATAGTTAAGATAATAGGAAGAATTGTTTTCTTACCATTAGTATTCTTAATCTTAAATATATTCATATTATCTGTCATAGTAGCTTTAATAAGTGAAATAATCTTTTTCATAACTATTCCTCTAACTCTAAAAAGACATTCTCTAGGGACGTATCTCCCTTAATCTCTTTCATACTACCCACTTTTACTAATTTACCATTTTTAATAATAGCAACTCTTGAACATAACTTCTCAGCAACATCAAGAATATGAGTAGAGAAAAATATTGTTTTACCATCTTTAACCATTTCATGCATAACTTCTTTAATGTCAAATACAGCTTTAGGATCAAGTCCTACAAAAGGCTCATCCATAATAAGAATTTTCGGATTGTGAGAAAGGGCCGCAATTATTGCTATCTTCTGTTTCATACCATGAGAAAAAGATTTTATTGTATCACCAAGTTTATCTTCCATCTCAAACATCTTCGCATATTTATCTATATTCTTTTTTCTATCGTCAAGACTAACTTCATACATATCACATATAAAGTTAATAAAATTAATCGCTGTCATGTTTTCATATAATTCAGGATTATCGGCAACAAAAGCCATATCCTTCTTACATTCTATATTATCATTTTTAATAGACTTACCATTAATAAGAATATCTCCTTCATCAAAATCATGAATACCAGTAATTGCTTTAATTAAAGTAGTTTTACCAGCACCATTATGACCAATAAAAGCAAATATCTCTCCTTTATTAACATTAAAAGAAACATTATCTACAGCTTTCTTATTACCATATTTTTTCGTAACATTCTTAATTTCTATCATAATATAACCTCTCTTTACTTAATTATACCATCTTTAATATCATAAAAAAAGTAGTAATAATTACTTAATACCACTCATTTTCTTATTAATATAACTAATAGCAAATTTAGAATTAATTTTATATAAAACTTTTAAAAATTTAGCATCATTACCTAAGAATAATTTAAACTTATTTTTCTCCATAGATTCAATAATTTTATAAGCTGCAACATCAGCTTCAAGTAATTTTAAAGGACTATCTTTTGTAGAAGACTTAACTTCAACATTAGAGTTCTTGGTAATATTCGTATTCATTGCTCCAGGAAGTACTATCATCACTCTAACGTTAGTTCTTTCAAGTTCAGCATATAATCCTTCAGTAAATATTTTTAAAGCAGCCTTTGAAGCTCCATATATCGTTTGACCTGGAAAAGGAAAAAAGCCTCCCATACTAGATACATTAACAATATATTGTTCACTCCTATCTTTAGTTAAATCCTCCATAAAATATCTAATTAAATTAACAGGGCCAAAGAAATTAACATTCATTACCTTATTAATAGTAGCATCATCTAAATTTTCTACATTAACAAATGGTTGTATAATACCAGCATTATTAATAATAATATCAACATCGCTGTAATCTTTTTTATATTCTTCTCTAAACTTCTTTATAGATTCACTACTACCCATATCAACAACATAAGTTTTTAATTTCTTAGAGTTAAGTTCTTCTTCGAGTAATTTTAAATTATCCTTATTAATATCAATACCTGCAACGTTGCAACCTTTTTTTAATAACTGCTTGGTAAGTTCTTTTCCAACTCCACTAGCAGCCCCAGTTACTATAACATTCTTACCCTTAATCTTCATATCATCATCTCCATATCCTTATTACATATTAATTATATAAAATAAGTAAATAAAAATCAATTATTATTTTTAATTCTATTAAATCTCCATAGTATTAAACTTATAATATATGAAATAATAAACATTACAGGAACAACAATAATTGAAGTCCATACACCATTTTGAACAAAATAGTAAAAATCATATATCGGTGATACTATTCCATTATCCATATGAATTAAAACATTTATTAAATAATATAATCCATACATAATAATAGGTATTAATCCATAGAAAGAATACTTAAATGATATCTTATTATTTTTTTCAAAAAACACAAAAGTAATCATACTAAATATAGGAACAAGTAAATGAAAAAACAAATTACAATTAAGTATCATTAAATATAAACTACCCACAAGAGGCCATAGATAAGCAAATACTACAATAAATGTAAGAGTAACCCCAGTCGTAGCCACTAGTTTTAATATATACATATATTTTGGTATTTCATTAATACTACCTTTTAACAATCTAATTTCAAATATAGCAAATATTAAAGAAATAACTCCCATAAATAAATTAGAATCCACCGTAAAAAACTTAAACATACCAAGTTTATTAGATTCTAGTATTATTTCTCCTGGCATAAATCTAAATCCTGTAAACATCATAATAGAAGCACATATAACCATCATAAAAATAATAATATTTAAAATTAAAGATATTTTATATTTATTCATAGTACCTCCCTATATTATATAAAGAAAATTATAATGATAACCAATAGCAATTAAAATAAGAAGAGATATATTAATTAACATAATTAAAATAATATGGCTTTTCTTTTCTTGAACAAGGTTAGCAACAAATTCTCTTATTAAAGCATTAGTATAAAAATACCACTTAGTCTTACTACCCATACCTTCACATTCAATACCTTCTTTATTAGCAATAACCCCACTTCTAAAAACATGATAGTTAGTCGTAGCAAAACTAATTTTAGCATCCTTATTTATATTATCAATTTTATCTTTAGAAAACCTCATATTTTCAGTAGTACTAGTAGACTTATCTTCAATAATAATTTGTTTTTCTTTAATACCTTTTTCTATCAAATAATTCTTAATAGCGGTAGCTTCAGATATTATTTCATCACTACCTTTACCCCCTGATGGAATATAAATAATTTTCTTTTTCGTAGTTTCAAATTGTCTATTACCAAAATCAATAGCCTTATCAACCCTTGCTTTTAATAAAGGAGTAAGAGTACCATCATTTTTAATCTTTGACCCCAAAATAATAATAAAATCTTTATCATATTTTGGAATATGTCTCGCAGCCCTAACATTACAATATAAAGTAGCAATAATTAAAGTATATAAATAAGATAAAGTAGCACTAATACATATATCTAATGAATATTTAATAAATTGCTTTTCTGTACCTAATAAAAGTCTACTAATAACAAAATATAAAGTTTGACTACCACAAATACCCATAAGTGATAATAAACCCAAAATAATACCAAGTAGTTTTCTAGGATCAAATCCTTCTTTTTTTATTAAAACAATATTAGTAATAATACTGTATATTGAAAGAATAATAATACAAGGAAGTGTAAGCATAGCAAAGAAAGAAAAAGATTGTAAAGTATTATTATATATATCAGCAATATTAATAACTTTCCAATTTTGTATAAGCAAGTTAATCTGCCTTAAAATATTAATATTAATAAATATAAGTAATCCCAAATTCATAATAATACCATAAGAATATTTTTGTTCCTCATATTGCTTCTTAATGTATAAAGTACATCCAATTGATATTCTAATTAAAAATAATATTAAAATAATTTGAATAGATTTACTTAAATTAACACTATTAGATAAATCAGTTTTAGATATAATAATAGAACTTAAAATAATAAATAATAAACTAATAATTAAATAAATAATTATCCTCTTCTTCATACTACCGCCTTCATCAATATTATAGCATTAATTATCTATATTTTCATATTAATATTAGTCTAAATTAACAAAATAAATCTTTATTTTAATAATTTCTCCAATGCATTAGCATTTAATATCGTATTTGAAATAAATTTACCATTATAAAAGTTAGCCCAATTATTAAATACACATGGAGTATTTTTTGCTTTCTCTAACGAATCAATTTTAATAAAATTTAATTTAATATTTTTTTCTTTAGCATAATCAGATAGTTCTTTAACTTCATATTCTACATAAGGACATTCATTAGAGTAATAGATTGTAAAATCATCATTATCAATTTCCATCTTTCTAGCACTATCACTAAATTTAGGTACTTCATTATCATTAAAAGATAGTACCATTAACTCATAATCATTAATAGTATCCACTACTTTAAATCCGAAATGTTCAAAGAACTTTTTATCACCAATAAAAGGTTTCTTTTTCTTAGATACCAAAGTACATATACCACTCATACCTTTATCTTTAGCATCATTAATTGCATATTCTAATAATTCTCTACCAATACCTTTTTCTTTAAAACCACCTGCAACCCATAAACAATATATATACATATAATTATTACCTATAATAGGAACCCAAGCAGTCTCTATCGGTTCATACTCAATAAATATTTTACCCCTAGCATTTAATTTCCTAAATATATGCCCATCTTTTAATTTGCTCTTAATCCATTCTTTCTTTTTATTTACACCTATTTGATGCTTAGGATCCCCAATAGCACAACATATATGTTCATTATCAATATTCTTTTCATCTAAATTAATATATTCATTCATTTTACTTCAACTCCTATTATATTTTTCTTTTCTTAATCAAATAATTTCCCCAATTAATTGTAGGTCTATTAACATTAGTGCAAGTAACATTTCCAAAATAATCTATTATTTGTAAATTTTTATCTAATTGTCTAAGCATATTCTCTAATATTTCTTTTGTAATATAATTATAATTTTTTCCATCTTGAACAATTTCACAATTACCTATTTTAAAACTTGTATATATTACACCATCTTCTGAGGTAATTAATGCAATCAATAGAGCTAGAAATACTGTTGAAAAACTAACTCTTTTTTTGTTAATATAGCTCTACAAGTGGCTCCAGAATATAAAATCATTGTTTTTAATAAATGAAAAGCCTTAGCCTTTCATTATTTTACTAAGCCTTTTGTATTTTTTTTATATTTTTGTCCACACCCAACTTGGCATATTTTACTAATAAAATTACATTTTTTTAATTTTAATACCTAATACACCATATTTAGATTGTTCTTCTGGAGAATAATATTCTTCCATATCTTTTGGATCAGCTATATCATCTTCATCATATCCCATTGCTACCTTATCAAAATTTTTATATAATTCTTCGAATGATGGATAATGATATAAGTTCTCGATTTCAACTAACATTTTTTCGTTATTAGTTCTATTAGTAAATTCTATTAAATCCTTAATTTTTAGCAATTGTCTTTTCTCATCGTTTAATCTTAACTCTATATTTTTTGTACCATTTTTTATTCGTTCAAATGGTCCATTGTTTAATTTCATTTCATGTTTCATATTGTTAACTTCCTTTCACTATATTTTCTTTATCATTGTTTCCATTCTTGTATGATAATCTTTTTTATTATAAAAATTCTTACCAATATCATTGTAAGCAAATACATCAACTATTACATATTCACATCCAACTGATTTAAAGTATTCTTCCATTTTATTTATTAGTTCTTGTCCTATGCCTTTACTTCTAATTTTATTTGTAACAATTAATTCTGTAATTTCTCCTCTTTTAGGACATTTATAATCTAGATAATCATGTTCATCATAAGGAAAAATGCAACCCATTATTAAACCAATTGCTTTATTATTTTCTATTGCCAAATAACATTTACCATTGTTTTTATTAACTTCTTCTAAATCTATAATTGCCATTTTCTCTCGATATTCAGGATGAACTTGATCCAAATGATCTTTATCTATTGATACGATATATTCTTCAAGTTCTACTAATAATTCTTTAACATCTTCTAGATATTTATCTTCATATTCTATTACTTGCATTTTTTAATCACCTCAAATACTTCAAATATAACTTTAGTATTTTTATTAAAATTAGGATCTATTTTATTAAAATAATTCATATGGTTTTCTTTCCCTTCATTTAATGATTTATCTTCACCCTCTAATTTTGCTAAATTCCATGTAATATTTTTAAATTCAGTAATAATAACATTAATTGTTTTTATAAAGCATACATTGTTATCTTTGAAATCAGTCAATATTGATATATCCCCAACTTTTGACACATTATCCAGTTCATATAAAGATGTAGTAGCTGTCTTTTTACCATCTAATACAAGATTAACTAATCTAGCTACATCAATTCCAAAAGTTCATCAATCGGGTTTATTTAATAGAACTATCATTTTTTCTTTATTACCTAATGTATCCGATCCTACATATTCATCCACTATTTCAAAGCCACATTTTTCATAGCATTTAACTGCCCTTTCGTTTCTTTTAAAAGGTCTTAGAACAATACAGTCACATAAGTAATTCTCATAAATATAATTATTAATATAATTAACGATTTTTGCTCCAAGTCCTCTAGATAAGTATTTCGACTTTCCAATAAATATATCATATTCATATATACTATCATATTTTATTAATGCTTCACTCTTCTTATCATCATATTTATATATTTGAATAAATCCTATTTTATTATCATTATAATTTATAAAAAATAACTGTTGCTGATTTGCTAATATTTTATTCTTATATTTATTTTCTATCTCTTCATATGAAAGTTTCCTTTGTTCAAACCACTCATAAATAAATTCCTGACTACACCATTTATACATTAATTCATAGTTATCTTTTTTATCAGTGAATCTAGTTAAACCTATTCTACACATCATATCACCAACTTTCATACATAATTGTACCATAAAAAAAGAATTCAACTATTTTTAATATAATTATCTTGACTATTGAGACATGTATCAATTAAAATAACCCTTTTAATTATTATTCTTCCTTAACCATCTCTTTTTACTTCATCAAAATTCAATTTTAGTTAATTATTTAATTTATTTACTTCCATAAACTTTCTTTTAAACTTTACCTTATTATTCGCTAAAATTGATATTTCATCTAAAAACTTTTTATAATCTAAATCTTCAAAATACATTTTTTCAGTTGCATATCCTTCTTTACCAAATTTGCTTATAATATGCTGCCTTGATTCTTCAATTATTTCATCAAGGGTAGCAGTAGGATTATGCTTTATCCTGTAGGCATATGTCCTTTTAAGTGGAACATCTACTAATGTATTTCTATCAGCAGAAGAAACTATCTTTCCATAAATGCTTCTAGGTTCTCCTTCTAAACTTGCTCTATGGTCATATACTGCTTCTGACATAATTTTTATTTCATCTTCAGCAAAAAAATTTCTTAAATTTTTATCAGCAAGTAGCATCTCAGCAGAAATTTTCTCATGATTTTTAGCATCAATATAATGACCAATATCGTGATAAGCTGCTATTGTATAAACCATATCGTAGTTAATATTAGTAACTTTACTTGCAAACTTAAGACTTCTTTCAATAACATATTTAATATGATCTAGGTTATGACCTAAGTCATTCTTTTTATAACTTGGAAAAATATTATTCTCTATATAATCTTGTAATTTTTTATTTATTTGCATGTTTTATTACCTCCTAGTTCATTTTTAAAATATAATTTTTTTGCATTTCTTTAAATTTATCTTTATCATATAATAATTCTCTAATATCACATAGAAATTGTTCATAAGTCTCATCTTTGAAAAAGAAATTAGCTTTTCCTCCTTTTCCAAATTTTCCTAAAAGAGCATTGTATGCCCCTTCAATTATTTCTTCATCAGATGCATTAGGATTTTTCTTTTTTCCATAATTATATGATCTTTCTAAGCATTGCTCTACTGAAGAATTTCTAGATGCTGAAGATAGAATCTTACCATAAATATTTCTTGGCTCATACTCTAGTTTTGCTCTTTGATCTTCAATAGCTTCTTTAATTAATAGTCTTTCTTTCACATTAAAAAATGTTTTCAAGAACTCATCATTGTACATTATTTTAGCACTAATTAATTCATGTCCTTTTTCTTCATTATTTATTCTTATATCATGATAACTAATAGCAGTATATAAGATATTCCAATTTATATTTAAATTATTTTCTTCAATTATTTTATGACTACGATTTATAACATATTTAACTCTTTCTATTCCATCACCAATATAATTATTATTGTAAAGTGGAAAAATATTTTTTTCTATATAGTTCATTAATTTTTCATCTATCATATTTACTCCTCCAATAAAAATATTTCATCTTTTTTCTATTTTAAATCCCATCTAACATTATTGTACCATAAAAAAAGAAAAAAGCCTATTACTATTTATTCTCTTCTAAAAAGAATTCTACTAATTTAGTATAATTATCTTGACTATTTAGACAAGTATCAATTAAATAACCTTTTTCATTATCAAGTTGATATTTCTTCATACCTCTAATATAAAAATCTCTATTTCTATCTTCAATATAAAATGGCATAATATCATTATTTAAACATTCTCTAAACATAATCATTCTACCAATTCTACCATTACCATCTTGAAATGGATGTATTTTTTCAAATCTAACATGAAATTCAATAATATCCTCTACTTTTTTATTAGTAATACTATTATACCAATTCATTAACTCTTTCATATCATCAGATACCTTATTAGGTAAAGAGGTAGTAATATCACCAACATAGTTTTTTAATTTTTTATACTCTCCAACATTAAACCATTCTTTTTCTTCATCAGTTAATGTACCGTCTTTTAATATAAAGTGATATTTTTTAATCATATTCTCAGTTAAACTATCATCAATAGTATCAAGCATATATTTAAATAAAGTAAAATGATTTTTCGTTTCAGTAGCATCTTTTAATACAATAACCTTATCACTACTTGTTAATATAGTACCTGTATCATATATACTAGCAGTTTCATCCTTTGTAATCGTAGAACCTTCAATGTGATTATTATTATAAGTAAAATCAATTATTGCCTTATAATACAAATTACCAGGTAAATTAACTTTTCTTTGTTCTATTATAGCATTTTTAACTATACTAATATCCATAACCATACCCCCTTTTAATTTATACCATGACAATTTTTATATTTCTTGCCAGACCAAAATGTACAGCGATACTTGCTATTAACGTTATTAGTATTTGCTTATTTAATTTAACAATGAAGATTTGGTATATATAGTATTTATCATCGGATGATGTTGTAGACGTTTAATTAGCCGATAGTTTTGAATAATACTAAACTAATATTTAATCTAATTACTTTAATATTATTATCTTCTTTTATAATTCGAATTTTCCTTACAAATCATTGAATTTAATGTTGTTCTTAATAGTTCACTCATTTCTTTACCTAATATTTTTTCCATCATCTCAATTAGAGTAGAATCATTATATGTAATTAATACTGCATAATCAGCAATTAATTCTATAAAAGAATTTTTTGGATCTTTTTCAAAGTATTCTTTTTCATGCCCCCATCCTTTTAGATAGAAACAGGCATCTTTATATCCTGAAAATAAACCTCCTACTATTATACTATCAATCATACCTTCCATTGAAGATAAAACATGAAATCTTTCACCAACAAATGTAGTATATCCAATATTATCTATTAAAGATTCAAATTGTCTATTTAATTGGTTGTTAATTGTTATCAACGATCCAATATCAAGAGATGGTGTAATATTATCTATTATTTTAAATATATTATATATATTAGATATTAATTTAACATTATTATTTATTTTATTAGTATCCTTTTTTATAACATTATTAATTTTATTCTCATCAATTTTGAGAATATTATTTATTTCTTCAAAAGCAATTGATTCTTTGGGCAATTGACAACTTTCCATAATTTGCTCAATTATTGCTTTTTTTGACTGTATAATGTACCTCATTAAGTCACAAACTGATCCCATAAAATTGTCATTTGATGTTAGTTGATTTCTTAAAAATTCATATTCAGATGGTATATTGTATGAGTGTTGTAATCCATGTATGGCATGAGTTATTTCGTGAATAAAAGTCGTATAGTCACTAACTTTAATATCTTTTTGACAAATAGCTAATTCACATTTAGAAGAAGAAAAATAACTGAAATCAACACATACAAATTTAAAATTTTGATATGTAGACAATAAATCAAAAATGCATTTACATAAATAATTATAAAAAGTGATGTTTCTCCCTTTAAAGTATTCTAAACATTTTAAAATATATTGGTATATATTTCTATTCTCGCATCTTTCTTCAATAATTTTATTTAATTTCTCATCTATCAAATTGATTACCTCCTTATCTATAAATTTGTCATCAATATATTTTGCTTAGGATGACACTGTCAACATCATATTTACCAATATATTATTTTATTTTTCTACTTTGTCGTGTATTATTATATGGATCATACGAAACATATTCACATTCAGTAGTTTTAATCCAGTATGCAAATTTGCCTGTTATAGCAACTGGCTTAGGTAAAGGCTCAAAATGCAAATTCTTTGTTTTAGAAGCTTTTGCCCCTTCCGCTAAAGATGCTGTAATATGTGGAACTTTTAATTTTTGAGGATTTTCCTCATCATAATTTATATAGTATTGCATTATTTCACTTGGAAGTTGCAATTCAAAGCCACTATTTTTTCCATCATATCCATATCCTATTAATAATACTTGTATTTCTTTTCCAACAAGATTATCAAATATCTCATTTTCACTTGGATGATATTTAAACGTACAATGAATTTCATCATTTATAATTGGCAATTGATTTTTTTCTAATGAATGTATAAAATCTACTGTTTCTCCTTCAAAAAATATTCCTTCGTAACTTAACATAATTCTCTCCTTAATCGATTAACTCAGAATCTTGCAATAAAATAATATTGTCAAGTTCTTTTGAAATTGTTGATAATACTTTATTGTCATCATCAACTAAAACTATCTTATCTATAGTTTCATAATTTTTCAAAAAATGTAATTTCATATTAGCCGATGATATATTCGAAATTGATTCTTTAGATAATATGTACCTATTTTCTTTTTGAAAAAATGGAGCATTTTTATCTAACCATTTATTTTTTCCATCTATTTGATAGTTTTTTCTACACACAGACAAAATGAATAATTCAATATTATCTAACGATGAAACTTTTCTTAATACCTCTATATTAGTAGTTAATGGTCTTTTCGTTTTAAAATCAAGAGGTTTACCAAAATCATATGATGCTATTACACCATCCATATCAACAAATAATTTTATTTTATTGATCTTTATATTCATATGAATTATCTCCATTTCTATTAATATTTTATATATTATATAACATACTTTTCACCAATGTTTCGTTTAAGAATTTCTATTGCGTTATTGTGTCTTAATTCACCATGAGTACAAGCACAGTAATTTTTAAGAACATAGACATTATATTTATCTTCAAATAAATCAAGTGCAGTTTTCAATATGCAGCATTCAGTATCAATACCACACAAATATATATTATCTATTCTATTATCTTCAATATATTTCTTTAATTCGCTTGTAAGCGCTGAATATCTGTTTTTATCAAACACCAAATTGTTTTTAGTATTAATCATTAGTCTTTTACTATCATCTGTTATACACTCTTTATAATTCAGTTTTTGAACCCAAATACTATCATTATAATTAATAAAGCGTGTAAAGATAACATTATCATATTCATTATTATTTATTAAGTCACGTATTCTTTCAACAACTTGGATCGTATTCTCATTAATAAATGCTTTTTGTACATCAATTACAAGTAATAAATTTTTCATATTATCACATCCTACATCAATTATATCATATTTCTTATCTTTTAAAAACACCTATGAAAAGGTATCTAAAAGGTATCTAAAGTGAATTACTGGTGATTTTTCGCATATTTTTGCATTCTATTACACCGCTTTTCACTCGAATTTACTAGCAGAACGTATGTAAAAACGTATGTAAAATACTATAAAACTTTATATTTTAATTCAATATATGAATCTTCTAATTTATTGCATTCTAATAATTTTAATGGCATTAATTTATTTAATTCACTTTCATCAGTAATTGACTCGCCATCAACTAAAGTTGGAACATCTTTACCTCCAACTATTATTGGAGCTATAACAATATTTACAAAGTCAATTAACTTATTCCTAACAAACATTCCATTTAATGTTCCTCCAGATTGAATAGTTAATCTTTCAGCATTATATTTACTATATAAATCCTCTAATAATCTTTCTAAATCTAATGTTTCATAATATAAAATATCTAAATTTTCATAATTATCTTTTATTGTATATGCTGGATGTTTTTTATTTGTAGTAACCAATAAAACTTTTCCAACCCAATGGCATAAATAATCAATTCCATTTTCATTCAAATGTGGTTTATTATCAATTATTACAAAAGTTACAACATCAATTTTTTTATGATACTCTTTTTTATCATTAACTCCTATTTTTGCCATTACTCTACCTGTATTTAAAGAAAATACATCCGTTTCCTGTTCTAATTCATAATATTGATGTAATCCTTCTTTTACACCATCTATTTTACAGAAATCTTTGTCTGCATCTAAATTGTCTGTATTACCACTACTAATTTTTCCGTCCAATGATTCTAACATAAATAATGTAGTTATTGGTCTATTCATACTATCATTCCTTTCATTTTATATTACACTCATTATATCATATTATCATTTATAATCAATACTTACCCATACCACAGTGGCAGTGGCACATATGTTCTGTAATCGTTGCAAATACTGACTTTCAAATTTCAAAAAGCAATTCACATACGTTTTATATACGCTCTTTAAAACGTATTTAATAACGTATGTAAAAAATAATCTTGTAAATGTTATAATAAAAAGCCCTTGATTTAAGGGCTTTACAAGTCTTATTGATTTCTTCCACAGCAGTTTTTATACTTTTTACCACTGCCACATGGCGACCATTTAAACCTACCGTGTAATTTTTTCCTTTTAAAGTGGGCTTTATTACTCAAAAAGTTGAATAGTTTACTCATAAATTGTAATAAAGTTATGTCTATTTTTCTAACATTGCAGTTTAAGCGTATCTAAAAACGTATCTAAA
>DFLL01000043.1:0-20982 GCA_002375205.1 Caryophanales bacterium UBA3620 | reverse complement strand
ACAATTGAAACTATAAATAGAGTAATACCACTATATAAAAATGTATATCTAATAATATTCCAATGTCTATCATCAGGAAATATACGATTTAGTACCATGTTCAAAATAAACGCAACAATAATGATTCCTATAAACACATACGAAATAATCGTTAATACTTTTTTTCTTTTATCAATTTGTTTTCTTAATTTAATTAAATTTTCTTCTGATTTATTCATATAATCATTCCCCTTAATTTTTTCACCGGATAATAACTCATTAACATTAATATCTAACTCATTACATAGATCTTTTAGTAAAGAATAATCTGGCATAGTATTGCCATTTTCCCATCTACTAATTGATTTACTTGTAACACCTAATTTTTCCGCTAATTGTTCCTGAGTTAAACCTTTTTCTTTTCTGCAATTAAAAATAAATTTTCCTATTTTAATTTGATCCATATTATCCTTCCTTTCACAAATGATTATATGATTATTGCTTTTTAAATAACAGGACAGAACCTGAGAGTTTATTATTACATAACTATTTTACCACACAAAAACGGATTTTCATCCGTTCCATATATCTTAATATTACGATTCTTTTATTTTTTATCATAACTACATATATACTTAGGATTTTTTCTAACACCTCTTATATATGAATATAAAGTTCCCATCTTAATATTTAATTTTTTACTTGCTTCATAACAAGAACTATATTTAACACCATTAATAATAACTCCTTTAGCTCTTGCTCTATTTCTTTTCACATGTCTATTTTCAAAAATAAGTTTTCTATTGTCATCATCATACCTACATGGTATACCATCTGTATTAAAACCTCTTTTTAGCCAAGAATAGATTGTTGTAGACGAATATCCTAATTCTTCAGCTAAATCTAAAGGACTCTCATAATGTTTTCCTAAATAAGTTAAAGGTTTACAACTGCCTTTGTTATATCTTTTATCCTTAAACTCAACTGGATCCTGACCTTTAAAATAACATTTTTCACCCTTGGCATTTATACCTTTTTTACACCACAAAACTATTGATTCATATGTTGTATTTAATTCTCTTTTTGCATCTTTAATAGAAGCATATTCCTTATTACCAATTATTACTGCTTTTCTTTTTTGCCCATTTGTTTTTTCGGCAATTTCTGGATTGCTCATAGGATTATGTTCTTGCATTCTTTTTCTTTGTTCTGGCAATTTCATGACATTATTTTTTGAGTACTCTTCTCTTAATTCGTCAGTCCAATATTCTCCAGAACCACCTGCACCTCCACTATGAATATTACATACACATTGACCTTTATCCTTTAATAAATTAATATAATCATATTCAAATTGAAAAGCATCTTTTTCATTCTCAAATTGTTTAACAATTCTACTTTCGCAATTATATTTTTTCAAAGTCTTAGTTAATAATTGATTTCTAGAATGCCTAACTTTATATCTATTTCCTCGACCCTTTCCAACATATACTATTTCTCCAGTTTCTACAATATAAAATTCATATACATAATACATATATATCACCAATCCAACTTACAATAAATAAGTATAACATAAAAAAGAAGAATTTTCATTCTCTTTATCAGTTCGTAATATTACTATATTGCGATTAAATAAGTTTCGAATTTACAAAAAAAACGTATCTAAAACGTATCTAAACGCCTTTTTTTGATAAAAATTACTCAAAATGTTGAATTATAAAAACCCTCGTAAAGCCTTATTTTACAAGGGTTTTTAGTATTATTTGCCGCAACAAACTTTATACTTGCGTCCACTGCCACATGGACAAGGATCATTTCTACCTACTTTAGTACTCTTCTTTTGTACTTTTTTAGCATCTTTACTATCATTAGTAACAGTATTTTTTACTACTTGTTTTCTTTCAATATTTTGTCTAATCTCTGATTTAAGTAGAAAAATACTAATATCTTTATTAATTCTAGCAATCATATCATCAAATAGTTGATAACCTTCCATTGTATAAGCTTGTAATGGACTAGTATTAGCATAACCTCTAAGACCAATACCTTCCCTTAAATGACTCATAGTACTAATATGTTCCATCCAGTAATTATCAATAACTCTAAGAGATATTGCTTTTTCAAATTCATCTCTTATTTCTACTGGAATATCTTCTAGTTTTTCTTCATAATCCTTTAAAGCATTCTCATATATATATTCAATTACTTCATCAGAAGGCTTTCCATTAATTTCAGATAGATTAATTCTATGTTTTCTAAGTAAATTTTCATTACTTGCTTCAAGTATTTCACTATAATCATTTTCTTTTAACTTATTAGTTTCAACTAAATGAGAATTAACAATATCCCTAATATAATCATGGAATCCATTTAGAACTGTTTCATGAATAGAATCATTATCTAATATTTCGTTTCTTTTAGCATAAATAATTTCTCTTTGATTATTCATAACATCATCATAATTAAGAAGTTGTTTTCTAATATCAAAATTATTACCTTCAACCTTTGTTTGAGCAGATTCTACCGTCTTAGAAAACATCTTATTTTGAATAGCTTGTTCTCCTGTAAAACCTAAATTAGCAAGCATTCCTCTATATCTATCAGAACCAAATCTAACCATTAAATCATCTTCAAAAGATACAAAGAACTGCGTAAAACCAGGATCTCCTTGTCTACCAGAACGACCTCTAAGCTGATTATCTATTCTTCTAGATTCATGTCTTTCTGTACCGATTACACAAAGACCACCAAGTTCTTTTACACCTTCACCTAGCTTAATATCGGTACCACGACCAGCCATATTCGTAGCAATTGTAACAGCACCCTTTTCACCAGCATGAGCAATAATTTCTGCTTCTCTAGCATGGTTCTTCGCATTTAAGACTTCATGAGGAATTTTCTTTTTATCTAACATTTTACTAATAAGTTCTGATGTTTCAATAGCAATTGTACCCACTAGTACTGGTTGTCCCTCTTTATGTCTTCTTTCAATTTCTTTAACAATCGCAGAGTATTTACCAGCTTTATCAGGATATAATAAATCAGTTGCATCTTCTCTAATAACAGGTTTATTTGTCGGAATTTGAATAACATACATATTATAAATATTTCTAAATTCTTCTTCTTCTGTTTTAGCAGTACCAGTCATACCAGATAACTTATTATACATTCTAAAATAGTTTTGGAAAGTAATCGTAGCAAGAGTTTTCGTTTCTTGTTGAATTTTAACTCCTTCTTTAGCTTCAATAGCTTGATGAAGTCCTTCCGAAAAAGCTCTTCCTTTCATAAGTCTACCAGTAAATTGGTCTACAATAATTACTTCGCCTTCTTGAACAACATAATCAACGTCTCTACTCATTGCATAATTAGCTTTAAGAGCTTGATTAATATGATGTACTAAAGCCGTATTATTAATATCATATAAATTATTTAAATGAAATACTTCTTCCGCTTTCCTACTACCTTCATCCGTAAGACTAACAGCCTTTGTCTTTTCATCCATTATATAGTCTTCATTTTCATTAAGACCCTTAACAAATCTATCAGCATCTGTATACATGTTCGCAGCTTGCATAACACCACCAGAAATAATAAGCGGTGTTCTAGCTTCATCTATTAAGATAGAATCTACCTCATCGACAATACAATAGTTAAGAGGTCTTTGTACTCTATTTTCTTTCTTAACAACCATATTATCTCTTAAGTAGTCAAACCCAAGTTCATTATTCGTACTATATAAAATATCACAGTTATAAGCTTCTTGTTTTTCTTTAAAAGATAAATCTCGAAGGTTTAGACCTACAGTTAGTCCTAAAAATTTAAAGATACTACCCATCCATTCTGAGTCTCTTGTTGATAAGAATTCATTTACTGTAACAATATGAACTCCTTTACCAGTTAAAGCATTTAAGTATGCTGGAAGTACACAAGTAAGTGTTTTACCTTCACCAGTTTTCATCTCTGCAATATTACCATAGTGAATAGCAAGACCACCAAGAAGTTGAACATAGAATGGTTTCATACCTACACATCTATAAGCAGCTTCTCTTGCTACAGCAAAAGCCTCTACTAGAATATCTTCAAGAGTTTCTCCTTCTTCTAATCTTTTCTTAAATTTATCTGTATAACTAGCAAGTTTCTTATCAGATAACTTACTCATATCTTCATCTAAAGCATCTATTTTATCCGCTATAGTTCTAAATCTATATAATTCTTTATATTCATTATCAAATAACTTTTTAAAAATACTTAGCATGTACATCATCTCCTAAATAGTATTTTACTATATTTTATCTAAAAAAACTAGTATTTACTTCAAAATATCATAAAATCTTATCTTATTTAGCATGATACTTCTCCTTTATTTCATAAAGTAGAAAACTTATTACCAATAACTATATTCCTCTATATGTATTATTAATAGTACTTAGATAATAATCTATTATATTCTTATCATGCAATTTTAATAAATAGTATTAAAAAGTAATTCAAAAAATAATATTATTGTGATATACTTATATTAGAAAGTGAGGAAAGAAAATGACAGGATTAATTATTATAGTTGTAGTATTAGTACTATTAGTTCTATTTGTTATTGGAACTTATAACAAATTAGTTATCGCAAGAAATAAAGTAAAGGACCAATTTAGTCAAATAGATATTCAGTTAAAGAAAAGATTTGATTTAATACCAAATCTAGTAGAAACAGTAAAAGGATATGCAAAACATGAAAGTGAAACATTTGAAAAAGTAATTAATGCTAGAAATGGTTATGCAAATGCTAAAACAGATGAAGAAAAAGTAGAAGCATCTAATGAATTATCAAAAGGATTAAATCATCTATTAGCATTAGCGGAATCTTATCCAGAATTAAAATCTAATACTAATTTTGAAGAATTACAAAGAAATCTTAAAGATGTAGAAGAAAAAATCAGTTATGCAAGATCATTTTATAATGATGCTGTAAGATTATATAACAACAAAGTACAAACAATTCCAAGTAATATAATTGCTTCATTATTTGGCTTTAAGACCGAACCATTCTTTGAAGCAGCACCTGATGAAAAAGAAAACGTAAAAGTACAGTTTTAGGATTATTAAATAATCCTTTTTAATTTAAGGAGGCAATGTGAAAAAAATATTAATAACAATAATACTATTCATTACTTCTATTTCTATAGTAAAAGCAAATACTATATCAAATATTGATATGGATATCTATGTTGATATTGAAGGAACCGCTACTGTTACTGAAACATGGAAGGCAAACGTAAGCAAAGGTACAGAAGGATGGCATCCATACTTCAATATTGGTAATTCAAAAATAACTATTATAGAAGCATCTATGGATAATAAGCCATTCACTATTTTAGAAGATTGGAATGAAAATAGTAGCTTATCTGGAAAAGCCTATAAAGCAGGACTTTATTATCCTGAGAGTAATGAAGTAGATGTATGTTTTGGCATAACAAGTTATGGTACTCACACATATAAAATAAAATATACTATTAGTAATTTTGTAAGTACGACTGATGATTCAGACATTATTTATTGGACATTAATGCCTTATGACTTTAGTGCTAGACCAGATAATGTAACAATAAAAATATATAGTGATGAAAAATTTTCAGATTCATTAGATGTATGGGGATATGGAAAATATGGAGCACCATGTTATGTTTATGATGGAAGAATTGAAATGACATCAGACGGTCCATTATATAGTGATGAATATTTAACTATTTTAGTAAAATTTGAAAAAGGAACATTTAGAACATCAAATAATATAGGTAATAATTTTGATTATTACTATGATATGGCTGAAGATGGAGCTACTAATTATGTTGATGAAGATTATAATCGAAAAGAAAGCATTTTTGAAAAAATATTTCCTATAATAATGTATTTAATATTCTTTATACCAACAATACTAGGAATAATATATGCATCAAGTAAAAATAAAAAATATGACTTTGGAGAAACAGGAAATAAAGTAAGAAAAGATGTTTTGGCATTTAGAGATATACCTTGTAATAAAGATCTTTTTAGAGCATATTGGGTAGCCACTAACTATAACTTAACTAAAAAGAAAGAAGATTTTCTAGGAGCAGTTATTCTTAAATGGTTAAAGAATGGTAATATCAAAATAGAAAAAAGAACATCAAAGAAACTATTTAAAGAAACAGAAGAAAATAATATCGTATTTGTAACTGCACCAATTGAAGTAGAACAAGAAAGAAAACTATATCAATATATGTATGAAGCAAGTTTAGATGGATGCCTAGAATCAAATGAATTTAAAAAATGGTGCACTAAAAATTATAAGAAGATTCTAAATTGGTTTGATGAAAACATCGATGATGAAACTAGTAAATTAGTTACTGAAGGAAAAGCAATACCAGTAGTAGATGGAAAAATATTTAAACATACTATCTATCAAATAGATTCATCTATGATGGAAGAAGCTGAACATATGGCTGGATTAAAGAAATTCTTAAAAGAATTTTCTATGATTGATACAAGAGAACCAATCGAAGTAAATTTATGGAATGAATACTTAATGTATGCCCAAATCTTTGGTATTGCTAAAGAAGTAGCAGATCAATTTAAGAAGTTGTATCCAGAAGTAATCCAAGATATGGAAAGATATGGATATACATATAGTGATATTTACTTTATTCACTATATAACAGCAGATGGAATGAAAAGTGCAAGTGTAGCCCGTTCAAGAGCAGAATCATACTCTTCTGGTGGCGGAGGATTCTCTTCTGGCGGCGGAGGCGGAGGTTCCTTCGGCGGCGGAGGCGGCGGAGGCGGTTTTCGTTAATAAATCAAACAAAAAAAGAACTTTATGGTTCTTTTTTCTATAATTATTTTCTAGAAGAAGCATACATATATTTATCTTCTACCCAATAAGCCAAGGGTACTACATAAATACTCAGCATAATAAGCATCAATATTTTTATATATTTGATTAATTCTGTCTAACTGTTCTTGGTATTCCAAAACCATTGAGTCACTGGGGGAATCTTTCATCTTTAGCTCTAGTCCATTATTAACAAGGTAATCCACCTTATTCAAAGCATCTACTAATTCTTCAAAATTATCTCTTCCTATATAATCAGTAAGATGACTTGAATTAGAATTGACTTTAGCTGCAATAACTTGTTTTCTAAATTTATCTAATAAAGGTTTTAGTAAATCTTTAACAAGTTTAGTAGTATTACAATTAATAGAGTTTAATGAAGTAAATTCTTTTCTTTCTATTAAATAAACACCTTGTTTATTAAGATAAGCTTTTGCTTCTTCTTTAAAAATATCATTTAAAGTTTCATTAAATCTTTCATATTTTCTATAACGCATATCATATCTGTTTTTGTTTCCGAAAGCCAATTCATCTATCAAATCATTTGGTGGATCAAAACCACCTCCTCTAAAGGAACAATCTATAATATGTCCAACCTCGTGTATTAAAACGCTTGCTAATAAACCCCCAGGGGCATTTTTACATACAGAAATAAACATTACTGGTTTAGGTAATATTGTCTCAGTATCATTTTTCTTAATAAGTTGGTAACAACTATGAACGCATACCTTCTTATTTTTTAACTTATAATAAATTAATTCAAATAATTGAGCTTCGGAAACAATTCCCGGAGAAAAATACTTTATAATATTCTCCTTAGCCCGAATAAAGTCGTCCCTAGTCGTATAATATTCTTTAAGAAACTCTTCATATTTTTCTGTTCTTAATTTTTTAATTAAATCAATTAGTTCATAAGAGGGAATAGCATTCTTAATAGAATCACTTCTTATATATTCAAGATAACGATTTATATCTTCTTCGGTTTCAATTTTCATATTTGGAATAGGGAAACCAAGATCATTAAAAAACTCAATTTGAGAATTAATTATAAATTCTTTTCTCCATATTTCCACATTTTGCGAGGTTAATTTACTCATATCTTCTGAGCAAAAATTTTCTATGCAAAATTCAGACCCCAAATGATAATTGTTTATAATAACTTTTTTTTGTTGATCACGAGTAAAATGAGAAAGAATAGTTTTTATTTTCTCAGGTAATTTAGGATAAATTATATCAAATATTTCATACTCTTTTTCTTTCATTATTTTATAATATCTTTCTTTTTCTTTTTTGATATATACATTATAAGGCAGTAATTCCTTTTCAAATTCTAAATATTCTGCTAAAAGATTATTATATATTTTAAGATAACCATTTATTTTATTTAATAATTCAGTATATTCATCTGTTTTAGAAAATTCATAAAAGTTATCCTCACTTATTTTTTCATGACCTTCTCCTAAAAGACAGTTAATTAAAGATATTTTTTTACTTAGTATAATTTTTTCATTATCACCATATTCTTGTATATTAAAACATAGAAGAGGAGAACGATAATCATATTTAGAATCAAATGTCCAAAATAAAGAAAAATATTTTGATATAATAGAATTTGTTTTTTTATCGAATCTTTCTGAATAATTATCTTTTCCATAGAAGCTAGTATCTTCTCCTATTGCCTCTAAAAATCTAATAGCTAACTCTCTTTTTTTACACGCTATAAGATATGATACATAGTCATCTAATCCATCAACATCTTCATATACATTGATACAAGCGTTATTGACTCTATCATTAATAAGCTGACGATACTCTTCCCCATACGCATGAGTATAAGCATCAATTACATATGGAAGTAACTCTTCAATATTAAATAGATTCATAATATTTATCTCCAATTAATTTTTTATTTAGATTTTCTAATGCATGAAAATTTGATGGATATTTAGATCTGCCAAGATATTTCTTTTTAGTACCATCTAAATAATCAATAGATAATTTCCAGATGCCTCCATCTATAACTGTTAAATCAATATACTCTGTTTGCCAATCTTCTATTATTTTAAAAAATAAAAATAAATAATTAAATAATTCGTCATTGGTTATAGTAATCGTAGTACTATTATAAGTAACTGTATTTTTATTTCCTATATCAATTGACATTTTATCATAACCGTCCTCAAAAATTATACTTTTAACATTATTCACTGTTATCACCTATTCCTTCTAGCTTTATTATAAAAAAAGAGCTTATACATGTCAAGCCCTTTATCAATAACTAATTAGTTTCAATTAAACCATAGTCTCCATCTTTTCTTTTATATAAGACATTAATACTATTAGTATCCATATCTTTATATACAAAGAAATTATGACCTAATAGTTCCATTTCAAGTACCGCTTCTTCTTCACTCATTGGTTTCATTTCAAGTTTCTTTCTCTTAACAACAGTCTCTTTAGCTTCTTCTTCCATAGGAAGTTCATAATCAAAATTAAACTCTTTAACACTTTCCTTAACATTTCTATTAAGTCTAGTCTTATTCTTTCTGATTTGTCTTTCTAATTTGTCTGTAACTAAGTCAATCGCAGCATATAAATCATCATGTTCTTCTTCACTTCTTAAAATAAACTTACTCGTAGGAATAGTAACTTCTACTATTTGCGAATTACCTCTAACTTTAGCTAAGACATTCGCAGTAATATCATCATCTTTAAAGTATTTATCAAGTTTACCTAACTTTTCCTCCGTATAATCTTTAATTGCATCTGTAATAACAAGTTTTTCTCCTCTAATATTATATTTCATATTATCAGTCCTTTCTATATAATATTATACTTTTTATAATTAAAAATTAAGTAGAATTAACTCCATAAATCATTATTGTAAATGTTATTATCTACTAAATTTTTAATAGCTTTTTTAACATCAGGAGTATCCTCTTTATAAGTTACTCCATGCCAGCTAGCACTTGTTTCTAATACTTTAGTACTAGCTTTTCCTTCTTTTATTAAATTACCTATAACAACAGGTATATAGTACTCACATTTATCCATATTATCTTTATTTTCTTCAAGGAAATTACCAAATTTCTCCTCAATATACTCAAATATTTTAGGAGTAAATAACAAGAAGTTCATTGATACAGTATCATTTTCTTTTACTTCAAAAGAATCACTTCCATCTAATGGACTAGCAGTAATAACCCCATCAATCTTCTCTATTTTACTCTCGATAATATCTACTAAATAATTATCTTTATCTACTTCACATACTCCCCTTTTAACAGAACCATTTTCTGTAAGAGTATTAGCTACTTTATAACCAATCATACCAAATTCTGATGATTCTTTATCTATATTACTCAAATAATTATATGCCTTTATAAAAGCATCTCTACCATAAAAATCATCTGAATTAATCATTGCAAATGGTTCATGTATATAATCTTTAGCACACCATACTGCATGAGCAGTCCCCCATGGCTTAACTCTATCACTAGGTATAGAATAACCTTCAGGTATATTACTTAGTTCTTGAAAAGCATATTCTACCTTAATATGAGGTTCAACTCTCTTTCCAATCGTCTCCTTAAATAAATCATAATTTTCTTTCTTAATAATAAAGACAATTTTATTAAATCCAGCTTTAATAGCATCATATACAGAATAGTCAATAATAAATTCACCATTAGGTCCCATAGGTTCAATTTGTTTAAGACCTCCAAAACGACTACCCATACCTGCTGCTAGAATAAGAAGTGTTGCATCTTTCTTCATTATCTCTCTCCTTTCCACTTCATATTACCCGCATTATCTTTCTAATTACATTATAGCAGATAAATAAGAAAAAGTTAATATCTAGAATAAAAATAATTAAAACTATACATAATTATATTAGAATATTCGCAGATATTCACGTATAGAAAATATTTATTTATTTTCTATTTTTTGTTATACTTATTACGGAGGGATAATATATGGATATATTTTGTAAAATAATAAAAGGAGAAATACCTTCATACAAACTATATGAAGATGAAAAAGTATTAGCATTCTTAGATGTAAATCCAAATCATAATGGGCATACACTAATAGTACCCAAAGAGCATTATGAAAATTTCTTTGATATTGATGAGGAACTATTACATCATATATTAAAGGTGGCAAAAGAAATAGCTAACTTATTAAAAGAAAAGTTAAACTATGATGGAATATCACTATGTCAAAATAACTATTATGGTCAAGAAGTAAAACATTTTCATTTACATCTAATACCAAAATATAAAGAAGAAAATAAATTATCAGTAGAAGAAGTCTATAACAAATTAAAATAGATTTCTTTTTTTATTTGACAGATAATAATTAATAAGTAAATTATCCACAAACAATTAATAGATGTATCTTTTATGTTGCCTAAATAGCATTTGAAAAATTAATTTACAAATAAAAAATAAAAGTGTATAATATTGAACATCAGGTGAAGTTATGGATGAAATGATAGAATTGTTAGAAATAATCTTAAATTTTGAAAATAAAATGGTTTCGTTTTGGATTAGCTGTATTCAAAGCATATATGAGCAAAATGAAAAAATTAAAAAATACAATTTAGAATTAATGAATTATTTCAATAATTTTAAAAGTGTTAATTTAGAAAATATTATTAATAATATTCCTTCTGACGGAATATTAGAGGATTATAGATTTAAAGAGTTAACCAGTGTATTTGGCTATTTATATGAAATTAGTCAAGAATATGATATTAATTGTATAAATGATATCATTTATAAGTTATTATCTATATGGGATTTAAATCATACTGCTGATTCTTTATTTATAAAAAAATTAATGCGTATTATATGTTCGAGTCAATTTGATTTAATATCTAATAAATATATGGATAAATTATTATTGGGGAAAATATATATCGATTTAGTAAATTGTAGTATTATTGATCCAAATGAGATTGTAGGAATTTCTTCTGAGCCTTTATATGAACTGTTGCCTATTGGGATTGAATACTATGATACTAATTTAAAGGTAATATCAAACCCTTTAATAAATTGGAATATGTATAGTAATGGCTCTCACACATTAGATAGAATGTGTTGTGATTATACAAATAGTAAGGAAAAAAGTAAAGAATTTGAAACTAAGTATTATCATGACGCCATAATGTGTGCCATTAAATCATCTTGTAGTATATTTAATGATATATTTGAAAATCATGGTATAAGAAAATATGAACCATTATACATAAGATTAATGGGATTTAGCAAATATAATAGTCATTTAAAAGATAAAGAATTTATTGAAGAAATAAAAGAGTATATACTAAGTGATGAAGGCTTTTCTCATCAACTGGATTTATATACTTATCATAATGAAATATCTGATAAAATAATTGAAGAATTAAAAGCAGAAAGAGAAAAGAAAAAAATAAAGAGTTATAAGAAATTATAATTCTTTTAATTATAGAAAAAAACTATCCGAAGATAGTTTATAAATAATTAATTCTAATATAAGAAAGTAGAACCTAGTATAATAGCAAGTAAGATGTATAAAACAATTACTATTAATAGACCACTATTACCATTGTTATTATTATTGTTATTATTTTGACATTTTTCAGACATAATTAACACCTCCTTAAATTATAACCAAGCGCCAAGTATGATTATTAATAGAATGAATAAAACTAATACAATAGCAGCTCCAGAACCATTTGAGCAGTTACTCATAATACATTCCTCCTTTTTTTCTATTCATCATATTCTATGGAAAAAATAAAAAAGTGTGAGGACTTATATAAGAAAACATAAAAATATAGTATAAAAATATTGTTTTTTTTACCTATTTTTGCTATTATATTAATGTACATAAAAAACTGAAAGGAGAATATTTATGGCAAAAAAAGAAGAAAACAAAAAGAAAAATATCAAAGAAGAGGTTAAAAATAAAAAGAATAATAAGAAAGAAGAAGTAAAAAAAATATCATCAAAAAAGAATGATGATAAAGTAATGAAAGTAATCGAGTTTGTTGATAAGTATAGACTTGCTATCTATGGTGTAGTTGGAGGAGTACTTGCTACGTTATTAGTAGTCATTCTAATATGGCCAGATAGAATAGCTAAATTAAAAGATGGTACCGAGCCAGTCGCAGAAATAGATGGATTAGTAGTAACCGCTGATGATCTATATGAAGATATGAAACAAATATATTCAATAAGTTCATTACTAGATAAGATAGATAATAAATTACTTGAAGAAAAATATCCTGAAGATGATGAAATGAATAATGAAGTAGAAAGTCAAGCAGAAAACTATTACAACATGTATAAAGCATACTATGGAATGGAAAAAGAAGACTTTTTAACAAGAAATGGCTTTGGTAGTGAAAAAGCCTTCTTAGAATATTTAAAACTACAATACAGAAGAAACAAATATACTGAGGATTATATTAAGAAAGATATATCTGACAGTGAAATAGAAGAATACTATGATGACAAAGTATATGGAGATATTAATACTAAACATATTTTAGTAAAAGTAGATAGTTCAGCATCAGATGAAGAGAAAAAAGAAGCTGAAGATAAAGCTAAAGAAATAATTTCTAAATTAAATGACGGAAAGACATTTGATGAAGTAAAAGAAGAATATAAAGATGATATTACATATGAAGAATTAGGATATAAATCATATAATGCAAGTTTAGAATCAGCATATATGGAAGAAATGCAAAACCTAGAAGATAATTCATATAGTAAAACACCAGTAAAGACTTCTTATGGATATCACATTGTATACAGAATAGATCAAAAAGAAAAACCAGCTCTTGAAGATGTTAAAGATGAAATTATCAGTTCTCTAGTAGAAGAAAAAAAATCAGCAGACGAAAATATTCAATATAAAGCCTTAGATAATATGAGAGAAAAAGCTAATCTTAAGTTTTCTGATACAGTACTAGAAGACAAATATAATACTTATATTTCTCAATATAAATAAAACAAAGTGGTCAATTTGATCACTTTTTATTATATATATTTTAACTCATCAACAATACCTGTTGATAAGTTAATTATTAATTTTATTAAATATTTTAACTGTTTCATAAAAAGAATTAAGTTTATCAGACCATTTACTATTAATATTATCAAGAAGTTTCTTTTTAATAAGAGAAATATCATCTTCTTCTTTTTCAAAATAGTCATAATATAAATACTTTAAATTAATAATATTATTCTCTCTTTTTATATAATTATTTAAAAATAATTTCTTTTCTCTTTCTATTCTATTTATATCCTCTCTTTTAATTTTTTTACTACTAACAATATTAATATTATAAATATCATCATTAACAATTTCATCCAATACTTCTTCTTCTTCATCAATAAGCAAACTACTTCTTTTAACTAAATTACCCTTATTATCAAAGAGTACTCCAATTACTTCTTTACAATTAGATATTAAACAAGCACTTCCTATTTTATTCTTTGAATAAGTATAAGTTTTCTCTTTAATTAATTCAATAAAGCTAGAATCCACTACTACCTTGTCATATTTCATCATATTAAAAGTATTATTATCTACTACAAAAAAAGGTATTTTCTTAATATTAATAATATTATCCTTCTTATTCCATTCATAAAAGCAAAAATAATCTTTATTAAAATTAAGCACAATATCATAAATATAGTTCATCTATTCCATCTCCTTTAGTAATAATAGATATTGTCATAACAACAAATCCAAATAATCCCAAATAACACTCTGGTCTTCTAATGATAAAATTAACATAATCATAAAAATTATACCCAATAGTAAATAAATTTAAATATAAAATTATAAAGCTAAATCCTAGCGTCGTAAAACCAAAACCAAATAAAAAGAAAAAAACTCTTAACATAATATCCCTCATTAAAACTTATGTAAAATGAAGAATATTATTAAGAGTTTTTATTCACTAATTTTTTTCATATCCTCTATTTCTACTTTACTAATAGAATCAAATCTCTTACTAATCTTATCAGTAGTAACATGTATATTTTCAATATCCTTATTAACAGTTTCAATACTTCTAGATAACTTATCCCATCTTTCTCTATATCTCGAAAATTCAATACCAAGTTTATTTAATTCTTCATGGATAATACTAGCATACTTATCTCTTTCCATATTTTTTAGCAGTACTTCAATAACCGTAAAAGTACTAATTAATGTCGTTGGAGAACATATCCATACTCTCTTTTTATGAGCATATTCAACTAAGTCACTATGATAAGCATTAATCTCTGCAAATAAAGCCTCTGCTGGTAAAAACATAATAGCTTGATCAGAAGTAATGCCAGGAATAATATATTTACTACTAATAGCATCAATATGCTTTTTAACATCTATTTTAAATTCTTTTTCAGCAAGTTCCCTATCTAATTTAGATAAATTTCTATCGACCATTTTTTGATAATGTTCTAATGGAAATTTAGAGTCAATAGCAACAGTTCCCAGTGGTTCTGGAGCAAATACTACAGAATCAGCAATTGTTCCATTAGGAAAAGTATATTGAAGTCTATATACATTGTCATTTCTTTCTCCAAAGATACTAACAAGAATATGTTTAAGATTAATTTCTCCAAATATTCCTCTACTTTTCTTATCAGTTAGAATACTCTGCAAAGAAACAATATCTGTTGACAATGTATCTATCTTCTTTTGAGCTTCATCAATTTTAGATAATCTCTCTAGTATATTTGTAAAGGTTTTATTTGTCTTAGCAAAATTATCATCTAGTCTTTCATTAACTTTATTATTAATATCACTAAGTTTCTTTTCAATTCTATCATTTAAACCATTAAAATTATCATTCATTGTTTTCATAATATCAATTTGAAACTTTGACAATTCCTTAACTGTATTGGTCTCTAGATTTCCAAGCCTTTCTGTAATTTTGCCTTCATTAACATTTTTACTAATAGCAATAATAACTAATATAATAACAATAATAATAAGTCCAATAATAATATAATCAAGCATAATATCTACCTCCATAATACATATAAAATTATATCATATAAAACTAAAATAAAAAAGTAAAATAACAATTTATTTTACTTAGCCTTATCAACAACAGTAACATTTCTAGTAAGCATATACACTTTACCAGCGTATGTTAGATAATAATTAATACTATAAGTACCAACTTTATGATAATCAACTTTATTTTTTATTTGAACATAATTACTTAAATCATTTTTAAATACTCTAGCAGTAACTCCCTCATCAATATAATTAGTATTAACTTCAATAGTAATATTTTCTTCTCCTTTAAGTTCAAAAGTAACATTTTGATTAACAGTAAACACTACTACTAGAGCACATATACATACTAATGAAAGTATACTAATCAATACATTAATCCTTTTCATAAATCACTTCTCTTCTAGCCAAACTATTTATTCTTTCACAATAAAAGTATAACATCTATTTCTAATTATTACAATAAAAAAGAAGATATTATTTTATACCTTCTCAGAATTATGTTAATAAATTGCATTATCTTTTAGGAAAAGAATTCATTTCTTGAGCCATATTTGCTCTTTTTTTTATTATTTTTTCCCGTTCTTCAAAATACCAGTTTTTTAAATTTCTGCCAAGACCATAAAGTGTCATTACAAAAGGATATCCGTCAGTTTCATAATAATAGCCCAAATTATGACTTTTACAAAACTCGGAAAAAAAGTTGTGTAGCAAGTCATCAAATGTTTCTTTATCTGCATTAATAATTATTTTATCTGTACCATCATAGTAAATATAAGGCATATCAGAATTTTCGTGTCTAAAATATAATTTTATATAAAGAAAGAAGTTATTAATGTCTTCCTCCTCAATAATAGCAAAACCTTCTTCATTTACAGGAAGACGACTTACTTGTCCGCAAGTGGCTTTTTCAATTAGGTTTTTAATTAAAGAAGGATATATATTTTCAATAAAAAAATTATATAATTCTAAAGAAGTAGACCCTCTTTGGGAATCATTATTTAGTTTTATCTTATCACTAAGTAATTTTTTTGCCATCACTCTTTGGCTACTAAACATTTTATCAAATTCATCCACAATTAATTTCCTCCCTATTTATAAAATAGCACAAATATAACATAAAAGTCAATAAATAATAGCAAACTTTACAATACAAATGAAAAACAATGTTAATTATTAACACCATGATGTACTACCGGAGTACTACTATCAATTGCTTTAAAAGAATAACCATACTCTTTAGCAGTCCTTATTATATTTCTAAGAGCCTTAACAGTAGCAGTATGTCCTCCGGAATCATGCATTAAGACAATATTAGTTTTACTATGTGACAAATGATTAATAACATTAGCATAAATATTATCACTATTATATGCATCACTTCCCGCATCATTAGAATCAACATTCCAATCGAAATAAGTATAACCTCTATTTTCTACTTCACCAGTTAAATAAGACATGATACCATAAGAATAATGTCTACTAATCGTATTAGAACTACCACCAGGAAATCTTGTAAACTTCGAATGAATACCAATAACATTATATACTTTATTATCAATAGCGGTTAAATCTTCGAAGAAATTACTACTACTGGCATAAATATAAGAATAATTATGTGTATTAGAGTGTAGTGCTATCGTATGACCTGAATTGTAAGCTCTCTTAGTATAATCATTAGCTCCACATACAAAAAATGTTGCTTTAATACCTTCTTCATCTAAAATATTAAGTATTTCTCGTGTCCTCTCACTAGGACCATCATCAAATGTTAGATATACTAAGCCATCACCATAAGTATTATAAACAGCTCTTTTTCTTACTATTACCGTTCGTTCTACTAAAGTATTATTACCATTACTATCAGTTACACTATAAGTAATTTTATAAGTACCAGTACTCGATGCATTTACATCATTAGATACTTCTACTTTGTCAGTTATATCTCCATCGCAATTATCATTCGCAGTATATCCTTCTTCATTATAACTACCACCAACATATAAGTATATAGTACTGTTACCTTTTAATTCAATAATAGGGCTTTCTTCATCCTTATATTCAATACTCCTCTCTATTTTATCAGTATTACCAGAACTATCAGAAACACTATATACTAGCTTATTGTCTCCTAGTTCTACTTTAATTTTATCAGTAATATCTCCATCATAGTTATCACTCGCAGTAGCCCCTTCATCTACATAATCTTTACCAGGGCAAGCAATACCTATTTCATTTCCAACCAAACTAATAACAGGTTTTTCTTTATCGACTACCTCAATAATATAATTCTTCTTAAAAGTAATAAATAAGTATTTAAACTTTACATTAACATCATATTTACCTAATTTACTGGTATCAACATTATTACTTGTTTTAACATTCTTAGATAAATCACTAATAATGTTATAAACCTTAATATCAGGAGTATATTCCATTCCTAAACCAATTTCTTTATTATTAATTTTAACTCTTGGATACAAAAAAAATAAAGTGCTTCCCATTATAAATATACAAAGAATCACGAATATCAACCACTTATACTTCTTCATTACTACACTTCCCACTTTATCATTATAACAAAAACAAATAAAAAATACTATTCTAAAACAGTATTTTTTTCAGGTTTTATATTCTTCTTATATATAGTAAATTTGTTCTTATTATCATAAGTAACAAGAAGTACATCATCTATATCATTATAACCATTAACTTTAAGTTCATGCAGTAGCCATTCTTTATCTTTATTAATATTTATAAGATTATTATTTAAAATTTGACCATCAATAATAAGATTAGTAACCAGACTATTATCACTAGTCTTAATCTTTAAATCTTTCTTATTACTAGGTTTAGCCCATTCATATAAAAGAAAACTAATCTTACCATCCGTTTCCATAATAGCATAATTTATTTCTGTTAAATCAAAGTACCCTGAATTTCTAGCTTCTGCCAGTAACTCATTAACATCTATTTTACATTTACTAAGACCAGACTCTATAATTTTACCATTTTCCACAAGTAGTGTTGGCACACCAATAAAGAATCTTCTAAGCAGAATACTTTTTCTTGTAATATAAGAAATTAATAAAGAAGCAAACCCATATATAAATAAAGAGACAATACCATCTATCATCTTTCTTTGCGTATCAATTGAAATATCCGCTGCTATATTGCCAATCGTAATACCAACTACATAATCAAATAGACTAAGCTGAGATATTTGCTTCTTACCAAGCATTTTTGTAATAAAAAACAGTATAATTATAGTAACTAACGACCTATAAGATACATCTAATATATTCATAAAAAAACACCTCATAATTATTATGAAGTGTTTTAAAACTTATATACCTCTTATATTATTAATAATCATACTTATTATCAAACAAATAATAACAATATAATAATATTTATTTAATATTTTATATGTATATTTAATAGTTTTATCTTCATTCTTTATAATGTCTTTAATCAAGAATATAATACCAATTATAATTATAATAAATAGTATTGGACCAAATATATTATATTTAAATGATGTAATAATATCAAGTCTAAGTAATGCTCTAAAACTTCTCGTTAAGCCACAACCAGGACAACTAATATTAAATAACTTTTTAAATATACAATCAAGTTTAATAGTACCACTAATTGCTATTAAGCCAAATAAAGTCCCAAATAATAATATAAGAATATTTTTACATCTTTTCATTAATCTCTAAGTGGATTACCATTAGCGTCAGTATTAATAGAACCAGTAAGTATAAGTATACCTTCAATAAGACCCCATACCGCAGATACTACGCTAAGTACAAAGCAGCTAAGAATAGTAATTAAAAGTTGTGCAACAGCTTTACCAGTATAACCTAGATAAAAGTTATGTACACCAAAACATCCTAGAAAAATACCAAGTAACCCAGCAGCTATTTTAGATTTAGAATTAGGATCATTATTCACAGGATTACCATTATTCTTATTAATTTTAACCCCACACTTTAAGCAAATATCCTGATTCTCATTTAATTCTGCTCCGCAATTAGTACAAAATTTAGCCATTATTATCTCCTCCTTTTTATAATTTTTTTACTAAATTATCTAATAGTTCTTTTTCTTTTTCAAGGCTCTCTCTTTCCTTTTCAACAATATCAGATGGAGCCTTACTTACATAGTTTTCATTACTAAGTAGTTTTTCTCTTCTAGCAATTGAAGCTTCTAAGTTTCCTTTTTCTTTAAGAAGTTTTTCTCTTTCTTCTTCTAGATTATTACTGTTATCAAAAATAATAATAATAGATAATCCTCTATATTCAACTAGAGTACCTTCTTCATTACTATCAGTTATTCTATCTTTTAACTTAAGCATATTCGTAATAATTTCTTTTTCATATGCAGTATTAGTCTTAATAACAACCTTATATTCTCCAATATTACCAAGCGATGCTTTCTTATTACGATACATGGTAATAAATTCTAATATATCATCAACATTAGTATCAAATACTAAATTTTTATCATATTTAGGGTAACTACTAAGCATAATCGATTCAGCATCTTTTATAGAAAGCTTATCATATATTTCTTCAGTAACATATGGCATAAAAGGATGTAACATTTTAATAATATCCGTTAGTACTCTAAGAAGTACACTCTTTGTTGTATTATCATCATAAAACTTAGAAAGCTCAATATATTTGTCACAGAAGTTACTCCATATAAAATCATATAAAGTAGAACCAGCAATATTAAAATCATACTTATCCATGCTTTTAGTAACTTCTTTAATAGTCTTATTAAGGCCATTTAGTATCCATTTATCATGATCTCGAAGGTTTTCTAAAGAATAGTCTACTTCCTTAAAACCTTCTAATTTCATAAGAACGAATCTTGAAGCATTCCATACTTTATTAATAAAGTTCCAAGTTGATTTAACTTTTTCTTCATCATACCTTAAGTCCATACCAGAAGCTGTACTAGTAGTTAAGAAAAATCTTAGTGAGTCTGCTCCATACTCTTCAATTACATCCATCGGATCTATTCCATTACCTAGACTCTTACTCATCTTTCTACCTTGTTTATCACGAATAAGTCCATGAATTAAGCAATCT
>DFLL01000018.1:4086-10791 GCA_002375205.1 Caryophanales bacterium UBA3620 | reverse complement strand
ATTTGAATCAGAAGTTTGATTTTACAATTGTTATTGGATTAGATAATTGGGAAGGAAAAGAAATTGTTACTAAAGGATTTGATAATACAATTTGTTTAGATGAAGAAAAACCTATTAACGATAATCCTGTGTCTTTTGATCCTAATTGGAAGAAAAGATATCTTATGAATTGTCTTGAAGTAATGTATAATAATAATATAATTACTGATGAAGAACTTTATGTAATGAAAGTTACTGCTGCTGTATATGGTGATCATGATTTATTAAGGGCTAATCTTACTTTGACTTCATTCTTTCATGATGCTATAATTATGAAGGATACATTAGCTATCTACGATGAAGCCTTAACTGTTCATAATGCGACTTTGGGCCCAACTTTATATCGAGCAAGGCCACCCTTTATTAGGGCTTTTTATCGAGATGAATATTTTAGAATTACTCTTATGAAATTAGTTAATGAATCGTGTAATCTTTCTCATAAGAGAATGGTGTTTGATACCAAAACAATACCAGAACGTATTGATGAAGAGTTTGGTGAAAAATGGGATTTATTAAAACCGGAAAAGGAAGGAGCCGCACTTAATTTTTTACAAGGACTTGCTTGTAAAGTTGATCCTGAAACCCGTTTTTATTCTGGTAGTTATTTTATTAAAGCTTTAGAAAAACTCGGAAATAAAGCTTATGCAGGATATGTTAATTATCTTCTTGGCCAATATTTGGAAAAAGTGTTGCAATCTTCTGTTAATGCTAGGCCATATTATAAAATAGCTCATGAGTTAAGACCAAATGACTGTAAAGCACCATATAAGCTTGCCTTTATTAAGTCTTATTATGGAGAAGATTATATTAGTTCCCTTATGTATCTTCATCAAATTATTCAGATTCTTGAAAACAAAGAAGCAAATAATATTCTTGAACCTAAAGAGTATTTGATGTTATTTCAGACATATCATATGTTACATATTATTTACGATAAAATTTTGCGTAAGAAGCAATCTATGAATATGCGTGAAAGAAAGTATAATATACTTGAACTTGCTTCTGATAACAATAATAGAAATTTTTTATATGATCAATTATTTGGAATAGAACCTTTTAGGGGTCATCAAGGAACAGAAATTCCGACTAAAATGCTTATGAGAGAAAGACTTGTACATGCTAAGTTACCTGACAAATCAAAATTTAGATAATACTGGTAAATTGAAAAAGAATATGGATAAACTCGATATCAACAATTATGGTTGATATTTTTTTTATAGAAATGTTAGAAAAATATATTTTGAAAAAATGTATTGACATGCCATATGATTTGTGATAAAGTTTTGGTACCTAAGATTGGTGGTAAAAAAAATAATTTTTTGGAGGCTTTTGGTATGAATGAGTTAATAATTAAAGATGATGTTAGAATTGAAAATTATATTTATGATGTAAGAGGTCAAAGGGTTATGCTTGATTCTGATCTTGCTATGTTTTTTGAATATGAGACTAAACAATTAAATCGACAAGTTGCTAGAAATATTAAAAGATTTCCTGAAAATTATTGCTTTCAGTTAACTGAAAGTGAGTATGAAAACTTGAGGTGCCAAATTGGCACCTCAAGTTGTGGAAATAATTATGGTGGTCGAAGATATCTACCATATGTCTTTACCGAACATGGTGTTACAATGCTTGCAGGAGTTTTAAAAAGTGATTTGTCAATTAAAATGAGTTTAAAAATAGTGGATACTTTTATTAAAATGAAAAACTATTTATCTAATAGTTTAATAGAACAAAACTTTTATAAGAATATGTTATTAGATCATGATGATAGAATTAAAATATTAGAAAATAATTTTAATAATAAAACATTTAGTAATGAGATATTTTATGATGGGGAGATATATGATGCATATAGTTTGCTTCTTAAAATTATTGATGCTTCTAAAAAGAGCATTATTGTTATTGATAATTATATATCTAAAGAGTTATTAGATGTTTTATCTAAGACTAATAAAGATATTACTATATATAGTAAGAATATTGATAATAATTTGATTAATAAATATAATAGTCAGTATAGTAATGTTACTTTTAAGATAGATAATAGATTTCATGATAGGTTTATTATTATAGATGAAAGAGATGTATATCACTGTGGTGCATCATTTAAGGATTTAGGTAAGAAGTGTTTTGCTATTAATAAGATTAAAGATGAGAAAATGATTAAAGAATTACTTAGTAGATTGTAGATAGGAGGGATATAGATGAATGAACTTAAGATTGTTGAAGCAATTAATATTAAGGATAAAATTTATCAAATAAGGGGGAAGTTAGTCATACTGGATAGTGATTTGGGCAAATAATATGAATGTGCAAATGGGACGAAAGATATAAACAAAGCTGTTAAAAGAAATAAAGAAAGATTTCCCGAAGAATTTTATTTTCAACTAACTGAGGAAGAATATAAAAACTTGAAGTTCCAATCTGGAACTTCAAGTTGGAATAATTATGGTGGTGTCCGAAAATTACCATACGCATTTACCGAGTCTGGTGTGGCAATGTTATCTGGAGTACTTCATACTGAAGTAGCAATTAATACAAGTATATTAATTATGGATGCTTTTGTAACTATGAAAAACTATTTATCAAATAGTTTAATAGAACAAAACTTTTATAAGAATATGTTATTGGATCATGATGATAGAATTAAAATATTAGAAAATAATTTTAATAATAAAACATTTAGTAATGAAATTTTTTATGATGGGGAGATATATGATGCATATAGTTTGCTTCTTAAAATTATTGATACTTCTAAAAAGAATATTATTGTTATTGATAATTATGTATCTAAAGAGTTATTGGATGTTTTATCTAAGACTAATAAAGATATTACTATATATAGTAAGAATTTAGATAATAATTTGATTAATAAATATAATAGTCAGTATAGTAATGTTTCTTTTAAGATAAATAATAGATTTCATGATCGATTTGTTATTATAGATGAAAGTAATGTATATCACTGTGGAGCTTCTTTTAAAGATTTAGGTAAGAAGTGTTTTGCTATTAATAAGATTAAAGATGAAAAAATGATTAAAGAATTACTTAATAGATTATAAAGGTGCTACTGATAATTTACAAAAATCTACTATTTAGAGGTGGTGCAACTGATTATTTTGTAGTAAAATTTTTAGTAGAGAGGTGATATTGTATGAAGTTTTGCGATAAACTTTCTATGCAAAGAAAAAAGAATAATATGTCGCAAGAGTTACTAGCGGATCGACTTGGAGTATCAAGACAAGCTGTTAGTAAATGGGAGTCTGGAACATCAATGCCAGATATGGAAAGAATAATGGAATTATGTAAGATACTTGATTGTAATCTAGATGACTTAGTAGATGATGGGGTAATTGGTAGTAATAATAAGAAAGAAGATAGTAAAAATAATATTATTAATTCTTATTTAAAAGAAGGACTTGGTTTTGTTACTAAAAGTTTAAATATGTTTTGGAGTATGAGATTTAGAGACAAGGTTAAATGTATAATAGAATTATTATTTATTGCTTTCGTTATTTATTTATTATGGAGTGGAGTGTATTTTGTTTTAACATCTATTTTTAGTGGATTACTTCAAATACTTCCTGATATTATGTATAAAATAATACATAATGTATTTAAAGTAATATATAGTATCTTGGGATTAGCAGTTGGTGTTATACTTATTATTCATGTATTTAAGATTAGATACTTAGATTATTTTGTTACGGTGGAAGATGCTAGCGTTAAAGAAAAAAGTATTGAAAAGCCTGTTGATGAAGTTAAAAATGAAGATAGTGTTAGACAATTTACTGAGAAAAAGAAAAATAAAATTATTATTAGAGATCCGAAACATAGTACTTATGGTTTCTTTGATTTCTTAGCTAGTATAGCGGTATTTATTATTAAGGGTATATTAGCATTTATTTCTATTCTTGGTATATTTAGTTTTATATTTTTAGTATTTAGTTTGACTTATTCTGTTATTAAGATAGCTTCTGGTACTTTTTATGTTGGTACTTCCATTAGTATACTTGGAGCAATTCTTGTTAATTTTATTTGTTTGAAAGTTATTATTACCTTTATATTTAATCAAAAACAGAAATTTAAATTATCATTTATTATATTTATTATTGGACTTGTTTTATTTGGAATGGGATTTGGAATATCATTTAATTCTTATTTATCTTTTAGTGAAATAGAAGAAAGTGATAGAGAATATACTACTTATACTGAAGAACTTAGTATGAAAGATAATATGATATTAGATTTTATGGAAAAAGATAATGTAGAAGTTATTATTGATGATACAAGAGATGATATTAAAATAGAAGTTTCTTATGATAAGAATGGTTATATTGATTTAAGAAGTCATAGAAGTTATTACGATAGCGAAAAATATTATAATATTTATTCGTGTTATTATTATAATAATGGTAATAGTTTTAGTGAAAATTTTAATTATTTGATTGATAGAATAGATAATAAAGAAAAAATTGATAATGGTTATGATGGTATAGTTAGTTATAAGGTTATGATTAATTCTAATAATTTAGAAATACTTAAGGATAATTATAGAAGTTTATATGAATAGTTGACACTGTATGTGTAAAGTGTAAAATATATATTATATAAGAAAGATATTTTACTTATTTAATAGTATAATTAATATGTAGGAGGTAATATATGGAGAAAAGTATTATTAAACTTAAGAATGTATCAAAGTTTTATTATAGTAAAGGGGTAATTGCTTCGGGATTTAGTCGTCTTAATTTGGAATTTAAGATGGGTGAATTTGTTGTTATTACTGGTGAGTCTGGTAGTGGTAAATCGACACTACTTAATGTTATAAGTGGTCTTGATTCTTATGAAGAAGGAGAAATGTACATTAATGGTGAAGAGACTAGTCATTATACGGAAGCTGATTTTGAGGATTATCGTAGAAGATATATTGGAAATATTTTTCAGTCTTTTAATCTTGTTAATAGTTATACGGTATATCAGAATATTGAACTTGTAATGTTACTTAATGGGGCTAAGAAAAAAGATGTTAAAAATAAAGTATTAGAATTAATTAGAACGGTTGATTTATATAAATTTAGAAATACTAAGGTATCTAAATTATCTGGTGGTCAAAAGCAAAGAGTGGCTATTGCTAGAGCTCTTGCTAAAGATACTCCTATTATAATAGCAGATGAACCAACAGGTAATCTTGATAGTAGGTCGGCAAAAGGGATTGTTAAACTACTTAGTGAAATATCTAAAGATAAACTTGTTATTATTGTTACACATAATTATGAACAGGTTGAAGAATATGCTACGAGAAAGATTAAGATGCATGATGGTAAAGTACTCGAAGATAAAGCTTTAAAGAAATATAAAGAAGTATCTAATACTGAAGAAAATGATTATAAGAATATTAGATTTTTATCTAAAATAAGACTGGGAATAAGAAATACTTTTAATATTATACCGAAGTTTTTGTTAGTACTTTTAGTTTATTTATTTATTACTACGGCTTTGATATCAGAGTATGCTTCTTTTAAAGAGGAAGAACATTTAGAAAGTATTAGTGGTTATAATGATTTCTTTCTCAGTAATGATGAAGAGAGAGTTATTATAAAGAAAAAGGATGGTACTTCTTTTAGTGATGAGGACTATAGTAATATAGAGAAAATTAGTAATGTTGATTATATTATTAAAGATGATTTACTTTTAGATACACAGATTGATTTTGGTGATGATAATTACTATCTTACGACAAGAGTTAATAGTATAGATAATTTTACTGGTAAGATAGATATGGGTAGAGAACCTGAAGATGATACTGAGGTTATTTTATCTGGTTCTAAGAATGATTATTATATTAGTTATATGGCTGATGAATTAATGGATAGGGAGTTATATCTAAGGGATATGTATACGGGGGAGTTGGATAAGAGTACTCCGGTTAAAATAGTGGGTATATCTTATACTGATTCTAATGGTTATTATATGGATGATGTTATTTATGTTAGTGATAGTATACTTAATAATCTTACTTATCAGATTAATCAGATGTATAGTAATTTAAAAATATTATTTCAAGGTAAATACTATGATAGCTCTAATTATGTTAATAATTTTAGAATTGTACCTAAGAGAAGTATTAGTGAGGGTTATGCTTATATATCTAGTGATATGAATTATTTATGTAAGAATGAATATTGTATAGGTAGTGATATTGTTATTGATATTGATAATTTATATTATAAAGATAGTCTTAATCTAAAAGTAGAGAAGACTTATAATAAGAATAATATGGAAAGTTTACTTGGTATTAAAGATTTTGATGGTATTAATGGGGCTATCTTTATTAGTAGTACGGATTATAATAAATTATTTAATAGGAATAGTTATCAGAGTAGTGTCTATGTTAAGGATGCTAAGGATATAGATAATACTATTAGTAAATTAAATGATAGTGGTTATACTACTTTAAAACTTACGGATGCTTTAGTTAATTCTGAAGCAGTAGCTGCTATTAGGATATTTAAGACAATTGTTACAGTTATATTAGTTGTAGTTTTATTCTTTATATCATATTTTGTTATTAAGGTAATACTAAAATCAAGGAATATATATTTTACAACGATTCGTATGCTAGGAGCTACTAAAAAGGTATCGAGAGAAATTCTTATTATTGAA
>DFLL01000018.1:0-3953 GCA_002375205.1 Caryophanales bacterium UBA3620 | reverse complement strand
TTTGCTCATACAATAATTGAATATATGGGTGTTAAAGATTATATATTGCTTTATATAATACTATTATTTATGTCTTATTTGATTAGTACCAAGTTTGCTAAGAAGATATTTAAGGATAGTGCTATGAAGACTCTTAAGGAGGAAGTATAATGTTAGAAATTAAGAATGCTAATAAATATTTTAATAGGCATAAAAGAAATGAAGTTCATGCCATTAATGATACTTCGGTTAGTTTAGATAGTACGGGGTTAGTAGCACTACTTGGACCTAGTGGTTGTGGTAAGACGACGCTTCTTAATACTATTGGTGGATTAGATAAACTTAGTAAGGGTAATATTTATATTGATGGTAAGAAGATTAATTCGAAGTTTTCTTATAAGACTGATAAGATTAGGAATTTAAATATTGGTTATATATTTCAAGATTATAAGTTAGTGGAGGATCTTTCGGTATTTGATAATGTTGCTATTGTTCTTAGAATGCTTGGTATTAAGGATAAAGAGGAGATTAAGAAAAGAGTAGAATATGTATTAGATAAAGTAGGAATGCTTAGATATAAAAAGAGGCCTGCTTCAATGCTTTCTGGTGGTGAAAGACAAAGAGTAGGTATTGCTAGAGCTATTGTAAAAGATCCGAATATTATCCTAGCGGATGAACCGACTGGTAATCTTGATAGTAAGAACTCTCTTGAGATTATGAAGATTATTAGAGCTATATCGAAAGATAGATTAGTAATTCTTGTTACTCATGAGGTAGAACTTGCTAAGTTTTATGCAACAAGAATTATTGAGATTAGTGATGGTACGGTTATTAAAGACTATAATAATGAACCGGATGATGAACTTGATTATAGACTAGATAATACCTTTTACTTAAAAGATTTTGATAATAAAGATAACTCTAAAATAGGTGGTCATGATATTAATATTTATTCTAATGATGGGGAAAAGATTAAACTTGATATTGTTGTTAGTTCTGGTAATATTTATATTAAGAGTAATACTAATAATAAAGTAGAGGTAATTGATGATAATTCTAGTATTGAGTTAGTAGATGATCATTATAAGAAAATTGGTAAAGAGGATATTGATAAGTATAAATTTGATTTTAGCAGTATTATTAATAAAGATATTAAGAAGAAATATAGTTCAATACTTAATCCTATTACTTTACTTATTAATGGGTTTAAGAAAGTATTTGATTATTCTTTTTTAAAGAAGTTACTTTTATTTGGATTCTTTTTATCTGGAATGTTTTTGATGTATGCTGTTAGTTCGATTATGGCTACTTTAAAGATAGATGATTATGATTTTGTTACTGTGAATAAAGAGTATTTACTTCTTAATGAGAAGAATATTAAAGTAGATGATTATTTATCTTATGAACAATTAGATAGTATTGATTATATGATGCCTGGTAGTTCAATAGTAAACTTTAATTTGAAATTTAATGATTATTATCAAACTAGTAGAGGAGGAGGCTCCTTAGAGGGATCTTTATCATCAATTGATATGATTAGTGATAAAGATTTAATATATGGTAGAATGCCTGAGAATGATTATGAGATAGTAGTGGATTCTTTTGCTATTAATAAAATGTTTGATGAACCTGTTTGTGTGGCTAAGATGATTGGTATTAAAGAAGTAGACGGTATGATAGGAAGAGAAGCTCTTATTAATAATATGAATCCTTTTACGATAGTTGGTATTACTAATATAGGTAGTCCTAGTATTTATGTTAATGATAGTTTATTCATTAATATACTAGCTAATTCTAGTAGTGATAATGATTACACTATGGTACCTGATATGAATGATAGTTCTTTGATTGATTATTCTTTATATCAAGATAAGATTGAATTAAAGAAGGGTAGATTACCTGAGAATGATTATGAAGTTATTGTTAATATTAGTAATGAATATGATATGAAACTTAATAAAGAGATTGATTACTCTGTTAATAATAAGAAACTTCTAGTAGTGGGATATTATGATAGTAAATTTAATTATAATTATTTCTTTGTTAATAATAATACGATTAAATATAATTTAATTACTAATAAAGATAATATTGTTATTAAGTCTAATGATAAGGATAAGACAATTAGTGAGTTTAGAGAAAAGGGTAAGAATATTGTTAATGTTTATGATAAATTATTAGAACAATATAAAGAAGATAAAAAAGAGAATACGAGAAGTGCACTTATTTCTTCAGGTATTATTCTTGGTATATCTTTAATAGAGATATTTTTAATGATTAGGTCTTCTTTCTTATCGAGAGTTAAAGAAGTTGGTATATATAGGGCTATTGGTGTTAAGAAGATTGATATTTATAAGATGTTCTTTGGCGAGATATTTGCTATTACAACAATTGCTAGTATACCTGGAATATTATTTATGGCTTATATGTTAGATGTTTTATCTGATATTAAGTATTTATCTAATTTATTTGTTATTAATTTATTTGGAGTAGTTATTACCATTATATTTATATATTTATTTAATTTATTTGTTGGATTATTCCCAGTATTTAATACGATTAGAAAGACTCCTGCGGAAATACTTTCGAGACATGATTTGGATTAGAACTTTGTTCTAGTCTTTTTTTAACCGCTATCGCTAACAAATTAACTATCGTTAATTTGCGGATACTCCTTTAGGAGATATTTCTTGTATATAAAAAAAGCATTAGTTATTTAGTTTAACTAATGCTTGTAGTTTTTAATTATAATTTAATTTTTGGTTTATACAATTCAAATTTTTGAAGACCTTTATAAAATGTAAATGATTCAATACTGTGTCTAAAATCTATAGCATTAATGTCATTTGCATCTTTTATGTTTCCTATATCTCCATAAATGTTGTTTGCTGCATCTTTATCTAGTTCACTTATTTTTTCATTTATTTCGTCAATTGTAATATTATATTTATTTAAAATATCTTGAATTGATAATTCTTTATCTTCAGCAATACTATAATAATAACCTTTATATGTTGTCCCACTTGAAGCACGTGTACATGTGAAGCTGTTTGTAATTATTATGCCTATAATGTTATCGTTTATATAATAGTCATAATTAATGTGATGCGATGTGGCTGAATTAAATAAATTATTATTTTCTTGCTTTTCATTATTTATCATAGTAATTAAATTTTGATAGTCATTTAATATTTTTTTGTTAAAAATATCTGCATTTGCAGTTTCAATTGTAATTTTTGGTAAAACTATGTGCCAACTAATATTTAAGTTTTTTTCATATTCGTCAGGTTGTAATTCTTCTGGAAATTTTAAATTGATGTGTTTATTAAACGCCTCAGCTACATATGGTGTGTATTCCTCGCTTGAGTCTTTGCTGATATTTTGCCCTTCATTAGTACTATTTTGATTATTGTTACTTATGAGTCCAGGAATTAATACTGCATATCCCCCTATTAATAAGATTATTATTATAATTAATATTGTCATTGTTGTTTTCGATTTTTTATTATCCATTTTATTACTCCTTTCTAGTATTAGAATAACATAATTTAATTATTACGTCAATAAATAAAAAAACACTAGTTACTATTCATAACTAGTGCTCTTGTTTTTGGTTTATCTAATACTTGTGAATTTACTATTCCTAATCCATTAGTCTTTAAGTAATTAGTTAATTTTATATTTCTATCTAATATTATATTTGATGTCTCATTATTTAGTCTAAAACTATTGCCGTCATAAGATATCAAGTTATTACAAATTTTACTTATTGATGGATCAATAAATTTAAATAATTTGCTGTTTGATATGATTCTTATTGCTTTTGCAAATAATGATTCATCTACATTAGAGTAACCAATGGATAATAAAGATGTAATTAGGTCTTCTGTAGTTATTTGCATAGTATTCTCCTTTCAATGTGTGTCTTGTATTATAATTTAGTTATTATTAAATGTAAGGTCTTTTTTATAAAA
>DFLL01000023.1:775-19809 GCA_002375205.1 Caryophanales bacterium UBA3620 | reverse complement strand
ATAGCTAAGTTTTATACTGATGCCTTTCATAAAGACTGTGATAAATTAAATATTAAGTGGCCAGAAATAGTATCTAATGCTACCGATAATATTGATTTCTATATTAAGATGATTGAAAAGTTATTAAAAGAAAACTATGCTTATATAGCAGATGGTAATGTTTATTTTGATACAAGTAAATTTAAAAATTATTATGAATTATCGGGAAGAAATCCTGAAGAATTATCAGTAGCAGTTCGCTCTGATATTGAAGTGGATACCTCAAAGAAGAATCCTTTTGATTTTGGACTATGGTTTACTAATTCAAAGTTTAATAATCAAGAATTACAATGGGATAGTCCATGGGGCAAGGGATATCCTGGATGGCATATTGAGTGTTCTTCCATAGCTATAAAAAATCTCGGAGAATATTTAGATATCCATTGCGGAGCAGAAGATGCTGTCTTTCCTCATCATACTAATGAAATAGCCCAGTCTGAATGTTATTTAGGACATAAATGGTGTAATTACTGGGTACATTTAGGATTTCTAAATGATAAAGAAGGTAAGATGAGTAAGAGTAAGGGCGAGTTTTTAACGGTATCATTACTTGAAGATAAAGGTTATGATCCTTTAGCATATCGTTATTTATGTTTAACTAGTCCATATCGTAAACAATTATCTTTTAGTTATGATATATTAGAGGGAGCTACTAATCAATATAATAAGCTAAAACAAAGAGTATTATCTCTTACTAATAATGGCGAATACATAGAAGAGGACTTTAATAATTATAATAATAGATTTAAAGAGTGTTTATCTAATGACTTAAATACTTCTAGTGCTATTACTGTATTATTTGACTTATTAAAAGATAATAATATTAGTGATAAAACTAAAAAGTTATTAGTAGAATCTTTTGATAAGGTATTATCTTTAGATTTATTTAAAGAAGAAGTGGTTGATACTGAGTTAGATTCTTATATTAAAGAGATGATAGAATTAAGAAGTACTGCTAAAAAGAATAAGGATTATAATGAAGCTGATCGAATTAGAAATGAGCTTCTTGATAAAGGAATAGAACTAATAGATACAAGAGAAGGAACTACTTATAAGATTAAGTAGTTTCTTTTTTATGTTTTAAACGCTTCGCTAACGGATTAATAAATTAATCCGCGGAAACCTTCTAGGAGAAGTAGCCAGTATTTATAAGAATATGTGATAGATTAAAATGGAATTGTTGATGTAATAAATACATGCAAGTAAGGATTTAAATAATGAATATAGTTGAGAAGAAAAAAATTAGCAAAAATAAAAGTATACCTAAGTAAAAGTATACTTTTTAATTAATATGTAGGTTTTATCTTTTAATAGGCTTTTCAATTGATCCTATTAACTCTTTATATTCTTTATTAGTGCTTTTAAGTTGTTCTCTAATATCATTATATATTTTTATAGTGTTATTATACTCGTTATGAATAGGCCCAAAAAAAGTATAACAACCATCTTCAATGTATTTTTTATTAATTAAAATATATGCATCTGGATGGCCAATAAATCCTGTTCTTTTTGCTAAAAAAAGTTCATTCGTTGCATATAATACGGTGTATTTAACACCATCATTTATATCCTGAAAAAAGGAATTATCATTGGGTAGTGGTTTAGTCCTTTTAAATTCTCTTCCAACAAATTTTGATCTTTTTAAGAATTCAGATAATTTAATAAAATCATTATTTAAAGTTTCTTCGGTAGTATAGTTTGCTTTAGTGTAATTAGTGTTTGGGGTCAGTATAAAATCATTACCATCATAATTTAAAAACCAAAAATCGCATAATCCACTATAGTCATATTTATTATTTTTTTTATCTTTCTTTTCATTAAGGTTTTCTATGTTTCCACCAAGTCGAATAAAACTTAGACAATCAGACAAATACCCTTTTAAATATTTGCTCATTTTTTCCTTATATGAAGAATCCATATCATTAATTTCATTAATAACATAATTAAATTTATCAATCAATTTTTCTCCAAAATCGTTTGACATTGGTATTTCATAGCCGGTTTCTCTAAAAATCCATATAATAAGTCTATCCACAAAGTCATCATTTTCATTTTCCAAGTCTTTCGAATCATCTAAAATTTCACTATCATCATATAGTAGTTTTGGTTCTCGCTTTAAATAAATATCTCCTAAAATAATCATATTATCTCTCCTCGTTTACATATAACATATACGGTTAATTTTTTCAAGTTAACATTATTTGGCGGAAGCGGTGGGATTCGAACCCACGTGCCAAATTAATGACTACTTCATTTCGAGTGAAGCTCGTTATGACCACTTCGAGTACGCTTCCATAAGTAAATTATAACACTAAAGTGTCAAAAAATGTAGACTTTTTGTAATAAATCTCGTATAATTAACTTAAAGGTAGGTATGAATATGAAACTTAATGAAAAGAAAATAATAAATGAAATAAGAATGTTATCTCTAGATATGATAAATACTGCTGGTAGTGGACATCCTGGTATAGCCTTAGATTTTGCTCCAACATTATATACGCTTCTTGCATATCATTTAAAATTTGATTTAGAAAGAAAATCTTGGTGTAATAGAGATAGATTAGTACTTAGTGCTGGTCATGGTAGTGCGCTATTATATTCTTCTTTATATTATTTATTAGATGAATATACCATTGAAGACTTAAAAAAATTTAGACATATTGGTTCTAATACTCCAGGTCATCCTGAATATAATTTGAATAATCGTATTGAATTAACATCAGGGCCATTAGGAGAAGGTTTTGCTACCTCAGTAGGTATGGCTATAGGAGAAAAATATTTAGAAAGTACCTTTAATAAAAAGAAAAATACTGTCTTTGATTATAATATATATACTATTGTATCAGATGGTGACTTAATGGAAGGAATATCTTATGAAGCTGCTTCTCTAGCGGGCAATCTAGGATTAAATAACTTAATTGTGTTATATGATTCTAATGAAATTACCGCGGATGCTTCTATTGAAAAAACAAGTATTGAGAGTGTTGCAGATAGGTTTAGAGCCATGGACTGGGAAGTAATTACTGTTAAAAATAGTGAATCTGTTAGTGAAATATCAAAAGCTATCGAAAAAGCTAAGAAGAGTAATAAACCAGTATTAATCGAAATAGAAACTACTATTGGAATATATTCTAAATATGAAGGAACTAGTAAAATACATTCTAATCTAGAAAAAGAAGATTTAGAAGAGATAAGAGAAGAACTAAAAGCAAATAAACCATTTGTTATCGATGAAGAACAAAGAAAAAATATTTTAGAATTTATTAAAGAAGGTACTAGTGATTATTATAAAGATTGGTATTCTGAATATGAAATGTTTATAGCAAATGCTACTGATAGTGAAAAAGATGCTTTAGAACTAGTAGTGGAAAAAGATAAGATTATCTTAGATATTGAAGCAGTTATTGATTCAAGTAAAATATTTGAAGATAAAGCTATGAGAGATATTAACTATCAGATAATGAATGTTATTAGTTCATTTATTCCAACCTTTATTGGAGGTAGTGCTGATTTACTTGCTAGTACTAAGACATTCCTAAAAGGAAAGAAAGAATTTTCTATTGATAATTATGGAGGAAGAAATATCTATTTTGGTGTAAGAGAAAATGCTATGGCTGCCGTTCTAAATGGACTAGCTCTTACCAACTTAAGACCATTTGGAAGTACTTTCTTAACATTTTCTGATTACATGAAACCTTCTATTAGAATGAGCGCTATGATGAATTTACCAGTTACCTACATCTTTACTCATGACTCAATTAGAGTAGGTGAAGACGGACTAACACATCAGCCAATTGAACAATTAGGAATGCTTCGTTCCATACCAAACTTTACTGTATATAGGCCATGTGATTATAAAGAATTAATAGGTTCTTGGAGTAATATTCTAAAAGAAGGTAAACCAGCAGCTTTAGTTTTACCAAGAGGGCATAATGATACATTAAAACACTCTAGTGCTAAAAAAGTATCTCGTGGTGGATATATCGTTAGTGAAGTAAAAACAAGATTAGATGTAATCCTAATGGCATCAGGTAGTGAAGTAGATCTTGCTATGCAAATAAAAGATGAATTACTTAAGAATTATATTGAAGCGAGAGTAGTATCAATGCCAAATTTAAATACTTTCCTAAAACAAGATAAAGATTATCAAGAACAAGTATTACCTACAGGTTATAGAAGAATGGTCATAGAACTATCTAATGACGCTAACTGGTATAAACTAATATCATCAGAAGAAGATTTTATTGGTGTAAATACCTTTGGTAAAAGTGGTAGTGAAAAAGATGTCTTATCATACTTTGAATTAGATATGACTGATTTAGTAATAAAAATAAAAAATAGTTTATAATTATGGATAACTAATAATATAGTTATCTCTTTTCTAATATAAATAATTTTTATATTTTATATAAAAATAAAGTATTTGACTTAGTAAAAAAAAGTATGTTATCCTAAAGGTGAAAAGAAATAATAGGCCTATATTTCATTTCATGATTAGGAGGAAAAAGTGAAAGAATTAAATTTAGTTTTAACAGGAGGCCCTTATGCTGGTAAAACAACAGCGTTAGAAAACATAAAAAAATACCTTAAAGAAAGAAACATCCCATGTGTAACAGTACCAGAAACCGCTACTGAATTAATAGATAATGGAATTATTCCTACAAAAGATAATATTGTTAAATTTCAATTATTAGTCATGAAAAGACAAATAGTAAAAGAAAGAGATGCTATGGAATACATAGTTAATAACTATAAAAATGCTAAACTTGGTGTTATTATCTATGATAGAGGTATCTTTGATAATATGGCGTATCTAAATACGAGAGAAGATTTTGAAGAATTGTTACATCAAAATCATCTTTCAGAAATAGAAGCCCTAGATAGATATGATATGATTTTAGATTTACAAAGTTTAGCTACTTGCAAACCTGAAGAATATGGTTCTAATAAAAATAATGATGCAAGAAAAGAAGATGTCGAACAAGCTAAAGAACTAGATAAAAAAACATCTAACGCTTGGGTTAATCATCATAATTTAAAAATAATAAGTAGTAGATTATCACTAGAAGAAGAAACTAAGATAATACTAGGTTATGTCGATGATTTAATAGAAGAAGTTAATCGAACATATATTGATAGATTTTTAATAGATGATAAAAATAGTAATATTAAAAAGTATTTAGAAAAAGATTATATACTAATAACAGAAAGATATTTAGATATTAATTATCATAATTATATATTTAAAATATCAAAGAGATTTAAAGGTGGTAAAGACTATATACTTGAAGTATATAAAGAATATAATGGAAAGAAAGTAACCGCTATTAACGAGAGAATATCAGAATATAAAGTAACATCATTTTTAAGTAGATTTAATACTCTAAGTGTTATAAATAAAAGAGAAATAAATTTTGTTGAGAATAGTTTACTATATAAATTAAATATTTATGATGATAAAATATTATTAGAAGTACATAAAAATAATCCAAAAGAAGAAGTGCTAATACCACAAAATTTGACTATACAAGAAAAATTATCTGATGATAGTTATAATATAGAGAAAGATGATCAAAAGAAAATTAGAAAACTATTAAATAATTAGGAGGTATATATGGGAATATATAATAGTAATAGTGATTTTAATAAGTATAAAACATTTTATGCAGTAGCAGAAACAAAGAGTTTTTCTAAAGCATCAGACTTGCTTCATATCTCACAACCTGCAATTAGTTATGCAATAAAAGAACTCGAAGATAATTTAAAAACTAAATTATTCATAAGAGAAAGAAATGGTGTGATTTTAACAGATGATGGAGAAAAACTAATGTTTTATCTTCAAAAAGCCTTTAATAATATAGTGAAAGCTGAAAGAATCATAACAGAAAGAGAAGAAGAAGTAACAGGATTAGTAAGAATAGGATTATATTCCCATATATCTCAGTTTATGCTACCAAAAATAATAAAAGAGTTTAAAAAGATCCATCCAGGAGCTAAATTCTCCATCTTTCAATCCACTAATAGGGATATGACTGAAATCCTAAAAAGAAGAGATATTGATTTCATTATAATGCAGTATCCGATTTTCTTAACAAATAATGGATTTAAAGAAGAAATACTATGTGAATTAGAAACCTGTTTTTATGGTACCAAAGAAATGTATGATAAATATAAAGAACATGATGAAAATACAGTATATCCATTAGTACTTCCTTTCCCTGGATATGTTGATATCGATACTCTAGAAGAAAAATTAAAAAGAAATAATATTAAATTTACAAGCAGTATAAGAAGTTATGCATCTGCTACTACGAAAGAATTAGTAAAAGAAGGCTTGGGAATAGGATGGGGATTAAAAAAAGTAATAGAAAAGGAACTGAAAAATAAAGAATTATATGAAATACCTGTTGATTTTGATACCCCATCTACTATTTATAGTATTGCCTATGATGAAAAGTTCTTAAATAATACAACTGAAGAATTTCTTAAATTCTTTAAAGATAATTTAAATAAATATATATAGAAAAGGGGCTTTATATGGAAAACTTCGAAATAGTATTTACTGAAAAGCAAATACAAGAAAGAACAAAAGAACTAGCAGTAACTCTTTATAATGTATATAAAGATGAAGAAGTAATATTTGTTTGTACATTAAAGGGAGCAGTATTCTTTACTTGTGATTTATTAAAAAAATATCCTGGTGATGCTATCTTAGAACTTATCAAGATATCAAGTTATTCAGGAGAAGAATCAACAGGAAGAATAAAATTAAATTTAGATATTAAAAAAGAAAATATTGAAAATAAACATGTTGTCATAGTTGAAGATATTGTCGATACAGGTAGATCATTAAAATATCTACGTGATTATATCATGAATATGAACCCAAAATCACTAACAACATGCGCCTTATTAGATAAAAAAACAAAAAGAATAGTTCCAATAGATCCAGACTATGTTGGCTTTGAAGTAGACGACTTATTTGTTATTGGCTATGGACTAGACTATGATCAAAGATATCGTAACTTACCATATATTGGAGCAAAAGTAAAAAAACTTTCAAAATAATTGGAAGTTTTTTTATTTAGATGTTTAAAATATAGAAAAGTATGCTATAATTAATATATATCTTGCTTGTGTGGCGGAATTGGTAGACGCACTGGACTCAAAATCCAGCGATAGCGATATCATGTGGGTTCGAGTCCCACCACAAGCACCATTTTTTAAATAATAATAGTCCTTTAATATAAAAGGGCTTTTTCTTTTTTTATATAATATATTAGGTGACAGTATGAATAATATATTAATAGAGTTTACTAAAGAATATGGATTAGATATTATCCATAGTATTGTAATGGGAGTATTTTCTTATATAGCACTAGATATAAAAAAAGAATATAAGAAACATATTCAAGATAAAACCAAAAAAGAAGTAGTAGATAAAGTATGCAACTATGTAAATGAAATATATCCAAATACTAATGGAGAAGATAAATTAAATATTGCTATTACTAGTACAAAAGAAATACTTAAAGAAAAAGGAATAACCATAAGTGATTTAGAACTAAAAGTTCTCCTTTATAATTCTATTCATATCATAAATAATGATTTGGAGGTGAAATAGTGAGTGTTAATACATATCTTCCAAATGTTCAAATAAGTTCTCATTTTAATTCGAGTGAATTTAGGTGCCCTCATTGTAAAGAGATTAAAGTATCTACTAAACTTGTAAAGAAATTAGAAGAACTCTTCTCTAAAGTACATGCAAGTAAATGTATTATAATATCAGGATATAGATGCCCATATTATGATAAAAGGGAACATGGCTTTGCTGGAAGGCATAGTGAAGGTTTAGCAGTCGACTGCATTTATTATGATATTGATGGTAAAGTAATACCAAGTAAAATAATATGCTGTGTAGCCTTCGATTTAGGCTTTACTGGTATTGCCTATATTAATTATAGTAGTACTCATTTAGATATAAGAACAAATGGTACTTATTATGGTGATGAAACAAGAGGTAATTCTTCATATTGGACTGACCCATATAGTTATTTTCATATAACAAGAGAAGATGTTGAAAAGTATACTGGTAAGAGTAATTATATGTATCAAAGTCATGGTTTAAATAGAAAGTGGTATCCAAATGTATCTTTTGATGAAAATGATTATGCTGGAGTTTTTGGTGTAACAATGGATGGATTATATATTGATAAACTTAAATATTGCGTTAAAGTAGGGAATAGATGGCTACCAGAAGTAACAGGAAGAAGTGACTATGCTGGAATAATAGGAAGAGCAATCACTGATGTAGCGGTATCCGGTAGTGTTAAATATAGAGTGCATGTTAAAAATAAAAGGTACTGGCTTCCATGGGTATATGGACAAGATTATAACATAAATGATTACAAAAAAGGGTATGCAGGTAATGGTAGTATAATCGATGCAATTGAAATAAAGGAAATATAGTTAAAAGTAGTAATAAATTATTGCTACTTTTTTCTTTATTTGTTAAAATATATATAGCAAAAGAGGTGTTGTAATGAAAATAAAATATAACTTATTACATAAGGAAAAGAATACAAAAGCAAGATATGGTACATTAGAAACTAACTATGGAACATTTGAAACACCAATGTTTATGCCCGTAGGTACTCAAGCTACGGTTAAAACATTAGATCCAGATGAAATAAAAGAAATAGGTTCTGGTATTATTTTATCTAATACATATCATTTATGGCTAAGACCAGGAGAAGATATTGTGGCTAAAGCCGGAGGATTACACAAATTTATGAATTATAATGGACCAATACTAACTGACTGTGGTGGCTTTCAAGTATTTAGTTTAGCTAAGCCAAAAGATATAAGTGAAGAGGGAGTCGTCTTCAAAAGCCATATCAATGGCGAAAGATTATTCCTAACTCCAGAGAAAAGTATCGAGATTCAGAATAAATTAGATAGCGATATAGCAATGAGTTTTGATGAATGCCCACCATATCCTGTAACCCACGAATATATGAAAAATTCTGTTGAAAGAACATTAAGATGGGCTATAAGAGGTAAAAAAGTATTCAATAATGAAAGACAAAGTTTATTTGGTATTGTCCAAGGTGGAGAATTTGAAGATTTAAGAGAATGGTCCGCTAAAGAGACTGTTAAATTAGGATTTGATGGCTATTCTATCGGAGGAACATCAGTAGGTGAAGATAAACCAACAATGATGAAAATGATTGAGTATGCTATAAAATATTTACCAGAAGATAAACCAAGATACTTAATGGGAGTAGGAGAGCCAACCGACCTATTCGAAGGAGTAGAACGTGGAGTAGATATGTTTGACTGCGTTTTACCAACAAGACTAGCAAGACATGGTCATGCTTTTACTAAGTATGGTAAAATAAATTTAAGAAATGCTAAATATAAAGAAGATTTTACCCCTGTCGACGAAAATTGTGACTGTAAGTGTTGCAAAAACTATACAAAAGCCTATATAAGACATCTTTTAGTAGCGGATGAAACATTAGGACAAAGATTATTATCTATTCACAATTTAAGATTTCTAATAAAAATAATGGAAGATATACGAGTAGCAATTAAAGAAGACAAATTCTTAGAATTAAAAAAAGAATTTTATAATAATTACAAACATAAGAATTAAGAGGGATATAATGAAAAAAATAATAAAGAATAATTTAATAAATTTCAGCTTTTTAATCTATTATGAATTAATATTTGCCTTATTGATGTTTGATACATATAGTAAAAATACAATTATAAGTAGTTTTATCTATATATTGTTTTCTTCATTTATTATAACAGTACTAACTAATTTATTTAGTGAAAAACTAAATCGCATCTTTAATTACATAATATATTTTATAATATCAGTATGGTTTGCAGGACAATTTACTGTTAAATCATTCTTAGATAGTTTTTTCTCTTTCTCTATGTTTGGAATAGCAGATCAAGTAACTAGTTTTATGGAAGAAGTGTTTAAAGCAATATTTTATAATTTGTATGGCATAATAATTTTCTTTGTACCATTTATAACATTTATTGTATTTAGAAAAAAATTCAATTTTAATATAATAAAAAAAGAAAAAAAATATCTATTAGTATATTTTATATTGATTCCGTTAAGTATATGTTCATATAGACTATATTTAAATACAAAAAAGAATGAAACATTATCAATATACGACTTATATTACAATATTAATAATCCAAATTTAGCTATTCAAAAACTTGGAGTATTATCAAGTGCATATATAGATATAAAAAGAAGTATTTTTGGATTTGAAGAAAAAATAAAAACTATTAAAGAGTATCCAGAAGAAATAGAAGAACAAGAAACAGTCTATAAAGATAATAAATTAGATTTAATCTTAGATGATAATACTCCAGAACTTATAAGAGGTTATGTTGAAAATAGTATTCCTAGTAAAAAGAATCAATATACCAGCCTTTTTGAGGGAAAAAATTTGGTCTTTGTTGTGGCGGAAAGTTATAGTGAAATAGCAGTATCTCCTGAACTTACCCCAACATTATATAAATTAACTCACTCAGGATTTGTATTTGATAATTTTTATGTTCCGTATTATTTAAGTACCATAGGAGGAGAATTTCAAGCTCTTACTGGATTATTTCCTGATTCGTCAATACTTAGTACTTGGCGAAGTGGTACGACTACTTTTCCATATGGACTAGCTACTTCCTTTAAAAATAAGGGATATAATACTTTTGCTTATCATAATAATTCAGGTTATTTTCAAGATCGAAATAAATATTTAAAATCAATTGGCTTTGATAATTTTAAAGCCTGCTACATGGGACTTAATATTAACTGTGATGTATGGCCTGAAAGTGATATTGAAATGATAGAAAAAAGTTATGAAGATTACATAAACAGTGATAAACCATTTATGACATATTACATGACTGTATCAGGACACTTTGAATATACATTTGATGATAACTATATCGCTACTAAAAATAAAGCTTTAGTAAAAGATCTTCCTTATAGTGAAAAGCCAAGAGCATATATAGCATGCAATATTGAATTAGATAAAGCTTTAGAATTATTAATTAATAAATTAGATGAAGCAGGTAAATTAGATGATACAGTAATAGTTATGCTAGCGGATCATTATCCATATGCTTTATCATTAAATGAAATAAATGAAATATCAAGTTATGAAAGAGATTCTCTATTTGAAATTAACCATAATTCACTAGTTCTATGGAATAATAAAATGGAAACAAAAAAAATAGATAAGGTAGGTATGCCAATAGATGTAATTCCTACCATATACAATTTGTTTGGAATAGAATATGATTCTAGGTTATTAGCGGGTACTGATTTATTTTCTGAAAAAGAAGGATTAGTAATATTAGGAAATAGGTCTTGGATAACAAACAAAGGCAGATATAATAGCATAGATAATACTACTATTGGTGATATATCTTCTGAGTATATAGAATATATAAATAATACCATTCAAAATAGAGAAGCATTTAGTAAAGCTATTTTTAATTACAATGGATATAAATATATAAGAGAGAATAATTAATATATTCTCTCTTATAACATATAAATAGAATCATCATCTTCCTTAAAGTTCTTATATCTATTTATCTTTTGTTCTAAATTATTAACTTTAATTTCTAATTCATTAAGTCTATTATTAATATCGACGAATGGATTATTCTCTAAGTAACTATTATTATATCCATTATTGTTCATATAAGGATTATTCATGTTCATTAGTGCTCCTGGAGGGCCTTGATAACCAAAGTTGCCATGAATATTATTACCTGGCACTCCCTGATAATAGCCACCATACATCATATCTCTTTCTTTCATATATCACACTTTCTTTCACTATAGTATATGCATTATTCAAATATAAGGTACAAACATTATTCAAATATAAGGTACAAACACTTGTCAAAAAACTTTTAATATAATATAATAAATAACGTTAAGAGGAGGAATTATGTTTTTTAATAGGAGTAAATTATCAAGATATGGTATAGTAGAAGAAGAAAATGATATGATTAAAGTACACGTAAAAAAAAATATCGTATATAATCATAAAATATTATTACCAGTTAGTAAAAATGGAAAGAAAGTTCGATATTTATTTAATGATATAAATTTTGGAGATGAAACTGTTATTGATGGATCGAATTGTGACTTGTTTTTTAATAATTGCTCATTTACTCAGTCATTAAAAGTTAGTAATGCTAATAATATTCAAATGGAAAATAATAAATATTTTTTTTATTCTTTTGCAAATAATTTTATTGAATTAACTGCAAATGAAATAGTAATAAAAGATAATAATTTTACTAACATTTCTTTTGCTAAAAAAATTGATGAACCTACAGTTAATATATCTTTAATTGGAAATTCTATCAATATAGAAAACTCTGTTATTTGTTCTGAATATGGCGGAAATATAAAAATTATGACGAAGAATTTATCTATGAGAAAAACAACTATTAATAGTCCGCATATATTATATATAAATGCTGATCATATTTCTACTAAAAATAGTGTAATAAAAGCATCAAAAGAAATAAAGATAGATAACAGCAATTGTAGTTTTACTTGTGCTGTTAAATCACCAGTTACTATTTATAATAGTATAAAATTAAATACAACCAATAGTGAAATAATCGATTTAAATAAAGATAGTTTAGAGCTATTAAAAGCAAGAATGCAATTATTAAACACTTTACATAAAGTAGAAATAAACTGTAATAGAAAAAATGCTGATACTTTAACAGATATGCAAAGAAAATTAAACGAAAGAAAAATAACCAAAGTACTTAAAAAAGGCAAATAGGCTTTGCCTATTTTAATGTAAGAATTTAGACAAATATTTATTACTGTGTTATAATACTATGGGAAGGGAAATATGTTTAAAAAAGTATTAATAAGTATGTTATTATTATTTATAATAACTATATTTGTAGTATTATATATATTTAATATTATACCTCATAAAAAGTATTATAATAAAGACTTTGATATAATTACATATCAAAGTAGTATTGATAAAGATAATGATGGAATAGATGACCAAACCGATATCTTAGAAAATGCTAAAAAGTATATAAGTACTAAGCCCAAATATAAAAGTAAATATTACGCATCGGGATACTCTAATGATGAATATGGAGTATGTACTGATGTAGTAGCAGTCTATCTAAAGAATGCTGTTTATGACTTAATGACTTTAGTAAGTGATGATATCAATAATAATAAAGAACAATATAATATAGAAAAACCAGATATTAATATTGATTTTCGAAGAGTTCAAAACTTAAAAGTATATTTCAAAAGAAATGCTATTAAGCTTACTACAGATATTCATAAAATAGAAGAGTGGCAGGGAGGAGATATAGTTATCTTTAACAAGCATATAGGTATTGTATCAGACTCTCGAAATAAAAAAGGAATTACCTTTATCATTCATCATGCTAATCGTTATCAAGTAAATTACGAAGAAGATATACTAGAATATTATGGTACTGTTATAGGGCATTATCGTATAAGTTAAAGGAGATAATTATGAGACTTAAAAATATTAAAGGAGCAAGTGAAAAAATATTACTAGGAAAATATTTTATAAATAATCCTAGTGATTATAAAGGTAAATGGCATAAGTTATTTAATAATAATAATCCCATTTATATTGAAATAGGTATGGGTAAAGGTAATTTTATTATTAAGAATGCTCTAAATAATCCTAATATTAATTATATAGGAATAGAAATGTATGATTCAGTAATCTTAAGAGCAGTAGAAAAAACAAATGAATTAGAATTAAATAATTTATATTTAATAAGAATGGATGCTAGATTAATCGAAGATATTTTTGATAAAGAAATCGATTTAATATATTTAAATTTTTCTGATCCATGGCCCAAAGACAGACATGCTAAAAGAAGATTAACTTCTCCAAGATTTCTCGAAAGATATGATAAAATATTTAAAAATAAAAATAAAATAATTATGAAGACAGATAATAATTCTTTATTTGAATATTCTCTAGAGACATTAAAAGAACATGGATACACATTATCTAATGTAACAAGAGATTTACATAAAGATAAAGATAATATTATAACTACTGAATATGAAGATAAGTTTACAAGTAAAGGAATTAAAATAAACTACTTAGAAGGAGTGAAAAATAATGAAAGTATTTAAAAAATTAGATATAAGTCCTACAAATATGAATTTATATACTGCTGCGGTTACTCATTCTTCATATACTAATGAGAACCCTAGTTATCCTGATTATGAAAGATTAGAATTTCTGGGAGATGCTGTCTTAGAAGTAATAACAAGTGAATATCTATATAAAGAAAGACATTTAGAAGAAGGAACGATGACAAAGATGCGAGCAGCTTATGTATGTGAAGAAGCATGTGCAACTTACGCAAGAGAATTAGGCTTAGAAGCTGATATCAAAGTAGGTGGAGCTGACGAAATAAATAATACCATTCTAGCAGATGTTTTTGAAGCTTTTATCGCCGCTATATACTTAGATCAAGGATTTGATATAGCTAAAGAATTTGTTTTAAATATAATAGTACCTTATATTGAAAAAGAAGTAGATTTCTTACATGACTATAAGTCAACATTACAAGAATTAGTACAAACGGAAAAGAAATGCATAGAATATGAGGTTATTAAGGAAGAAGGACCTGCTCATAATAAAAAGTTTACTTCTATTGTTAAAGTAGATGGAATAAAAATGGGTAAAGGAGTAGGAAACAGTAAAAAAGAATCAGAACAAGAAGCTGCTAAAGATGCCTTAAGTAAAAGAGCTAAAATAAAATAAATTAACAAAAAATAGTTGTAAAATAAGGAAAATATGATATAATTAATAAGAAACGGATTAATAGGAGGGAATTTAAAATGGCAAAGAAAAACGAAAATAGAGGTTTAGTTTCTTTGATGTGTGAAGAATGTAAAAATATTAATTATACAGAAGAAAAAAATAAAAAGAACACTCCAGAGAAATTAGAACTAAACAAATATTGTAAATTCTGTCGTAAGACAACTAAACACAAAGAAACTAAGAAATAGGAGGTAATTTAAATGATTAATGTTAATGACTTTAAGACTGGACAAACTATTAACTATGATGGTAACTTATATCAAGTATTAGAATTTAATCATGTAAAACCTGGTAAAGGAGCTGCTATTGTAAAAGCCAAACTTAAAAATTTAAGAACTGGATCAATCGCAGAATATACATTTAATGCTGGTATTAAAGTACCTACTGCTCATGTAGAAAAACAAAAAATGCAATTCTTGTATTCTGATGGAGATAATTATAGCTTCATGAATATGGAAACATATGAGCAAGTAGAATTATCTAAAAAGCAAATAGAAAATGAATGTAAATATCTTAAAGAAGGATTAGAAGTAATTATTATTTTCTTTGAAGGAGAAATGCTAGGAATAGAATTACCTGAAAAGATTGATTTTAAAATTACTAAAACTGAGCCTGCTATTAAGGGAAATACTGCTACTAATGCTACTAAAGATGCAATCATCGAAACTGGTATGTTAGTAAAAGTTCCTTTATTTATTGAAGAAGGCGAAGAAATAATCGTATCTACTAAAGATGGAAAATATGTATCTAGAAAATAGATACTTTTTTCTATAAATAAAACTTTTTTTACTAAATTAATGGGGGATTATAAATGAAAGTAATAAGAAAAATAACTGAAAAAGATAATTTATTTTTAAAAGAATTTGTTCAAGAAGTAATTAATGAAGCGGGTAAAGACAAAAATAATTTGGCAGCCTATATTAATTGTTACCGCCAAAATGAAATTGATTATATTTATATTAATATAATTAGAAGTGACTTTAATAATAATCAATTAGTTTTATGGCAATCATTTGATAATAGTATAATAATTAAAAAACAATATATTCCTAAACTGGAGTTAAATCAAGATATTAGTGTTAGCTTATTTAAAGATTTATCAAATGGTACTATTATCCTTGATAATAATGATGGCGAATATACTAGGCTACAAAAAGAAATCATTAAAAACGGTTTTATTGATTATAACTTAACTGATTATGTTCAAGTGGAGTTTGATCCACCTCTAAATATTAAAAAGATTAAAAGAAGAAGATAGAATTTATGTAAAGATAGTGTCAAAATAATTTACTATCTTTTTTTTATATGATATCATTATTATAGTGATAAATATGAAGTATATAGATAAGTATTTAGAATATTTAAAAGTAGTAAAAAAGTATAGTGAATTAACTATTAAATCATATTATGATGATTTGATCGAGTATAATGAATTTCTAGGAGATTCTTTTACTAATATATTAGATGTAAACTATGACATTGTTAAATTATATTTAAAATATTTATATGAAAAGAAGATAAATAAAAATAGTATATCTAGAAAATTAAGTAGTATTAGAGGATTATATAATTACTTAGTAAGAGAAGAAATAATATCTACTAACTACTTTAATAAAGTATCTAATCCTAAGAAAGAATTATATTTACCTAAATTTCTAAAAGATAATGAATTAGATAAAATATTTAATGTATGTAAGGAAGATACTCCTATTAACCAGAGGAATACTTTAATAATAGAGCTACTTTATGCATCAGGTATTAGAGTAAGTGAACTAGTAAATATTAAATTATCTGATATTGATAGAAGTGAAAAATCAATTAAAATACTAGGTAAAGGTAGTAAAGAGAGAATGGTATTATATAACAATCATACTAAGAAGGCAATGGATACTTATTTAGATGATGGTTATCATACATTTAATAAAAAAAATAGTGGTTATCTAATATTAAATAAAGATGGAAATAAATTATCAGAGAGGTATGTAAGAGTAATAATAGATGACTTAGCAAAAAAAGCAGGCTTAGATATAAAAATAAGCCCTCATACGATGAGACATACCTTTGCTACTGATATGCTAGAAGAAGGAGCTGACTTAGTAACAGTAAAAGAATTATTAGGACATGAATCATTAAATACTACTAGTATATATACTCATATAACAAACGAGCAAATAAGAAAAACATATAACATGGCTCATCCAAGAGCTAAGAAGTAAGGAGTAAGTAAAATGGCAAAGTTATATTATAAATATGGTAACGGTAAATCAGCAGACTTATGCGAAACAGCATATAATTATGAAGAAGCTAATGCCTATCTGAATGATAAAGATAAAAGACATGTATTAGTCATAAATGCATACGATGATAAAGAAATAATGAGTAAGTATATGGCTGGTGATAATAAGAATCCTATTTTAACAAGAAAAGTTGATATTAAACTATCTTCAATTAATAGTCTTTTTGATGAAGTATATTTAAGAATGTTAAATGGCATTAAAATAGCGGCTATACTTGTAGATAATAGTCAATATTTATCAGTTCAGCATGCCGAAGATTTATTTTTTATTGTAAATTTACTTGATATACCTGTTATAGCATATGGAGATAGAACATTAAGAGGGGATGTTTACTCAGCAGGAGCCATGAGATTGATGGAACTATCTAATACAATTGAAGAAATAGATGAAGAATATTTGAAAAAAAGAAAAAAGGCAAAAGGGGCTAAACTTGAATTTTACTATGGAGCAATGAACTCAAGTAAAACCGCTAAACTTTTATATAAAGCTGATGAACTTGAAAAAGCAGGCTTTAATGTGTTTTTAATGAAGCCATTTAGCGACCGAGATCCATCCATGATAACATCAAGAATAGGTATGCAAGCTAAAGCTGATTTAGTAATCAATAATAATACCAAGTTATATGGAGAAGGAGAATATTTACTTAGAAATCATATTAACTATATTCTAGTAGACGAAGCCCAGTTTTTAACAGAAAGGCAAATAGATGAATTAAGACAAATAGTAAGAGACTATGATATACCGGTTAGATGTTATGGATTAAAAGTAGATTTTTTATCTAATCATTTTACAGGAAGTGGAAGATTATTAGAAACCGCGGATAGTTTAGTTAAATTAAGAACTATATGTCCTTGCGGAGAAGGAGCAATTTTTAATGCAAGAATAAACTCTAATGGTGAATATCAAAAATCAGGTAGCCAAGTTGTAATTGATAATGGTGGTAATTATATATCAATATGTCCTAAATGTTTTATTGAAAATGTCATGGATGAAAAGGTACCAAAAATATATAGAAAAGTAAGATAAAAATTATTTTAAGAATACCATTAATTAGGAGGATTTTTATGTTATTAAAATATTTATTTATATTTGCTATATTTTCAGTAGTAGGTTGGTTTCTAGAAGTAGCATACCGAAGTTATCATAATAAGAAATTCATAAACCCAGGTTTCTTATCAGGATGTGCTATTCCCCTATATGGCTTTGGAGCAGTAATTATAAATCTATAAGGAATAATATGTTTAAAGTTTTCTCTTGCATGGGGAGTACTAGCTGTCGTATATTATAAATTAATTTACTCATAGATAAATACCTTTGCAATAGAATCTATAAGAGATAATTATATAATATTTATACTAGGAATATTTTATGGTATATTTATAATCGATCTATCTATATCAATAAATCTACTATCAAAATTAACTAAGTATTCCAAAAATATAAAGAAAATAATAAATTTAGAAAATTTCAAAATAGATACTTTAAAAGAAGGTAGTAAAAAAAAATGGAATAAAATATATCCGTATACTCATATAAATAAATTTCTAAAGGATAAAATAAAGAAATAAAGTAAGCGATTAAAATAATTGCTTACTTCTTTTTTTCATACACTATTTATGAAAGGAGAATGATATGAAAAATAACTGCTGTATGAATAATGATAATAATAATGAATGTCCAATACTACCAGGACCATTTCCAATTATAATTGGACAGACAGGGCCTACAGGTCCAACTGGCCCATCAGGTGGCCCCACAGGCCCAACAGGACCTCAAGGAA
>DFLL01000023.1:0-632 GCA_002375205.1 Caryophanales bacterium UBA3620 | reverse complement strand
TCAAGGAATACCAGGTGAAGTAGGACCAACTGGCCCAACAGGAGCCACAGGTCCAACCGGAGAATCACCAACTTTTGCTATAGGAACAGTAACAACAGGTGCTCCTGGCTCTGAAGCAGAAGTGACTATTACAGAAGTATAAAAGGAAGTGTAAAAAAATGAATGAAAATACAGGTTATATACTAGATTTTGTTATTCCACAAGGTCCAACAGGACCAACTGGCCCACAGGGATTGGAAGGAGCTACTGGCCCTCAAGGATTACAAGGAGAAGTAGGTGCAACAGGTCCAACAGGCCCAGCACCAACTTTGCAAATAGGAACAGTAACAACTGGTGATCCAGGAACAACAGCTAGTGTAACAATAACACCAATAAATGGTTAAAAAAGAAAGGAATGATAATTATTAATGCTGATTATTTATTAAATTTTGTTATCCCACAAGGTCCTACAGGTCCAACCGGAGCAACAGGTCCACAAGGACTAATAGGTGCCACTGGTCCGACCGGAGCAACAGGGCCTCAAGGATTAGTAGGTGCCACAGGACCAACGGGAGCAACTGGTCCACAAGGATTAATAGGTGCTACTGGTCCAACAGGAGCGACAGGTCCTCAAGGATTAGTAGGAGCTACAG
>DFLL01000036.1 GCA_002375205.1 Caryophanales bacterium UBA3620 | reverse complement strand
ACAAGGAGCAGAAGTAGGACCATCTCTTAATGAAAATAGAAATATCTTAAAAGGACTATATTTTGCTCCAATGATTGTTGCGGGTGCTTTAAAGACTTCTATTTATACTTCTTATGTATTAGAAAAGTTAGGATATAATGTTAGTCCTAAGTATAATGAGAAACGTGTAGACATAGTTCAAAATATTATCTTTAATGATGAAGATAAATTAATTAAATATGTAAGAGGTATTCAGTCTAATTCAAAGATTGATTCCAATGCTTTAATAGAACCATCTGATATGCCAGGATATGAAGATAAGATTATCATGGCATCTGGTAGTTTTACGCAAGGTAGTTCTATTGAACTTTCTTGTGATGGACCATTAAGAAGCCCTTATATAGCATATCAACAAGGTGGTATTAGTTATAAATATGGTAAGATAATAGTTACTAGAGCAATAGAGAGTTTGACAAGTAAATAAAAATATGTTATTATGTATATAGATGAAGGAAACTTCATACAATAAAAAAAGAGAGAACATAACTTTTGCATGTTAGCGTTCTCCTATGTTGTTTGGTTACTTAAATGAGAAAACGCCTGATCAATCTAGATGATGTCAAGCGTTTTTCTTTTGGCTACTTTCTGTTTTTTGAGTTTATGCTTTTCTCTATTAATACAAGTATCACTACAAGTATTACTAAATATTCCACAAAAATCCTTTCCACATAGGCACCACCTCCTTTATAGGGAGGAACGCTGACAATTATGAACTCTCTAATTTTCTATTATATAACAAACAATTGGATTAGTATGTAATCTAAATGGTTACATTTTTTTAATTAACCGCTTCGCTACCCGAATTAACTTTGTTAATTCTCCATTATCCTTTATTAGAAGAATCTTGTATATAGATTTAATTCTGGATAGAAAAAAAGCTTCCTATAGAAAGCTTCTTTAATATTATATTATTCTAATTATCAAGTGGATTTTTTAATTCTTTTTTTCTTACATATATTGTTGTATCTGTTTTTGCATAAATAATATTACAATGATCAGTGTTATTTACTAAGCTGTAGAAGGCTAGTTTATTTATAGCACCACACATTATATTATTAATTATTAAATATTGTAATTCATTTTCTGAAAATAATCCATAGTTTACTAATTCAGTTCCATCTGTTTTTGTTTCGCAAGTTTTAATAGAATTATTCGCAATTACTATATAGGTAATTGAATTATCAATACCAGGAGATGTATATACACTGTCCACTATAAATAAGTTATCAGAGGTATAGCCTGTTTCTTCTTGCAATTCTCTTTTAGCAGCTTCTAATACATCTTCATTTTCTTCAATGTATCCTGCTGGAAATTCGGCAATTAGTTTATCCTTAATTCTATTTTGAAAAGTAATTAAAAATTTATTATCCTTAGTTATAGCAATTACTATTACAGCATTTTTACCATTATTTTTGATAACCTTTTCTTTATTAACTATTCTTTCATTAGGTAATTTATATGTTTCTCTTAAAATACTAAGAAAATTACCATTATATAATGTTTCACTTTGAATAAATTCACCTTTAACATTTTTATATAGTTCATTTATTCTATCTAATAATACTTTTTCTTTATATTCTGGTGTTCTAGTATAATTTAAATTTTTAATTCTTTCATTGGTAGCTGTAATACAATCATTTAATGATTTGTTTTTTGTGTTTTGTAATTCTTCTTCAAATATTCTACCTATTTCAAAATAATTCACATATCTAGTTGAATGAATAATCAATTTATCTTTTTCAAATTTATCTTTTTCTTTGTTAGGAATTTCAATAGCACAATCATGTAAATCATATACACTCCTATAAATAGAGTAAATATAGTCTTTAGGATCACCAAATAATGGTCCAATACAATCTTCTGAATAATCATAATAACCACTCCAAACATATATTGGTTTTTGTATTATATCATCTAATCTTGTCATATTTTCATTGTAATAGTAAAATAAATAATGTAGATTTGATTTGAATTTAAAAGTTTCAATATCTATTTTAAGTTGATCAAATATAATTTTTTTCTTATCAGGATTTATAGAAGACAGAAAACTTTTTTCTAAATCAAATTCAATAATAGTATTTCTTAATAAACAATTTGTTGTTAGATCACCTCTAATTTTAAATGCTTCATTTTTAATTCTTTTAATAGCCTCAGTTAATTTAAATTCATATTCTTTTAAACTTCTATATATTTCAAGCTTTTCATATTCAGATAATTCTTTTTTACTACTTATTTTAGATATATTATCAATATAGTTAAATTTCTCTTTTTTTAATTTTATATATTCTTCTTTTGCTAATTCAAAATTCATAATAATCCTTCCTTTCACTTTCATTGTATTATAAATATATTGATAAGTAAAATATATTTATGTTATAATATCGATAAGGAGGACTTATAATGAACGTTGATTTAGAATTATATAGAGTTTTTTATATTGTTGCTAAAAATAAGCACATGACTAAAGCAAGTGAAGAGTTACATATATCACAGCCTGCTATTTCTCAATCAATAAAAAAACTAGAAGAACAATTAGGAGGTACTTTATTCTTAAGAAGTAATAAGGGCATGGAACTTACTGAAGAGGGTAAAATGTTTTATGAATATGTTAAAGGAGCTCTTGAACTCATTAATAACGCCGAACATGAATTTACTTCATTTAAAGATTTATCTAAAGGTGAAATTAAAATAGGGTGTTCAACTACTTTGACTAAATTGGTTTTAATGGATGTATTAAAAAAGTTTCATAATGATTATCCTGATATAAATATTAATATTACTAATGATTTAACTAGTAATCTAATAAATGATTTAAAACTGGGAAAACTAGATTTTGTTATTTTTAATGAGAGTAATATTAAGGAAACTAATTTAAATTTAGAAAAGATAAAAGAACTAAAACAAGGTTTTATTTATAATCCGAAAATATTTAATGATAATATTAAAGGCTTTGAAGATTTGAATAATGTACCTCTTATATTGCAAAAAAGAGAATCCAATAGTAGAAAATTATTAAATAGTATTGCTCTCGAAAATAATGTTATATTAAATCCTAAAATGGAAGTTGTAAGTGGGGAGTTAATTACAGAGTTTGTTAATATTGGTTTAGGTATTGGTTTTTCTATAATTGATTTAGCAAAAAGAAACTTTGAAGATTTAAAAGAACCAAGTATTAATAAAAAAATACCAAATATTAATATATATTTGGCTACTAACAAATCAGTATCACTCACATTTGCTAGTAAAATGTTTATTAAGTATTTAAAACAATAAAATGTAATCTGTATGTTTACATTTTTAAATAATAAAAAAGATAGAACTAAATC
>DFLL01000016.1:36112-43092 GCA_002375205.1 Caryophanales bacterium UBA3620 | reverse complement strand
TAATACATAGTTTCCACTATCCAAAAAAGATATATTATTATTACAAATTTTAATATTACTACTATCAAAAGGAATAATATCATTCTTATGATAATGATATTAGTGTTAATAATAAGTATAATATTGATAAAAATGGTTCTTTAATTATTAATAAATTTTATTGTAATAAGAATAGTAATGAGAATATTGATATTAATCTTAATGGCGAAAATGCATGTATTAAATATAATTTTTCTAGTATATCTAACGGAATAGATAGATATAAGATTAATATATATCATAATGATAAAAAAACTAATAGTGATATTTTTAATAAAACTATTGCTAAAGAAAGTAGTAGTAATTATTTTGATATTAATAGTTATGTAGAAAATGGTGTTCTAGATACTTATCTTAATCAGAGTACAAAGATTATTACTTTAGGTGACTCTGATAATAGAATTAATCCGAATATGTATACTTATGATAATAGTACTACCGCTGTGCATTCTTCTGTTATTGGTAATGTTAGTGAAGATGAATTATTTTATTTAATGAGTAGAGGAATATCTTATGATGATAGTATTAAACTTATTGTTAAAGGAAACATTTTATCTAATATCAATATACCTGATGAATATTGGCAAAAGATTAATGATATAATTGATTCTTCAGGAGGTGAATAGATGAATAGAGATGATTTTGAAATTTTGAAGAAGAATATTGTATATTTTGATAATGGGGCTACGACTTTGAAACCTAATGTAGTAAGAAATAGTATTTTAAAGTATTATGATGAATATACCGCTAATGCTCATAGAGGAGATTATAAAACTAGTGCAATAGTGGATAGTTTATATGAAGAAGCTAGAGAAAAAGTAGCTAATTTTATTAATGCTAAGGAAAAATCAGAAATTGTCTTTACTAGTGGTACTACTAATAGTATGAATATGATTATCTTTGGTTATTTTAAACATTATTTAAAAGAAGGAGACGAAGTACTTATTACTCTTAGTGAACATGCTTCAAATATTGTTCCTTGGTTTATGTTAGAAAAAGAAATTGGTATTAAACTCCGATATATTGATTTGGATGAAAATCATGAAGTTAGTATAGATAATGTAAAGAAAGCTATTACTGATAAAACTAAGGTTATATCTATTGCAATGACTACGAATGTTGTTGGAGATACTCGTCCTATTAAAGAGATTAGTAAGTTAGCTCATGATAATGATATATTAATGGTAGTGGATGCTGCACAAGGGATTGCTCATAGTAGAATTGATGTACAGGATATGAATATTGATTTTATGGCTTTTAGTGGTCATAAGATGTATGGTCCTACGGGTATTGGAGTATTGTATGGTAAATTTGACTTATTAGATAAAGTTAAACCATTTAATTATGGTGGGGGAATGAATGCTATGTTTACAAAAGATGGTTATGTTGAACTTAGAGAAATTCCGACGAGATTAGAAGGTGGTACTCCGAATATTGAGGGAGTACTTGGTCTTAGTGCAGCGATTAGTTATATAGAAGAGATTGGTATTGATAAGATTAATAAGTATGAAAAAGAACTTAGAAGATATCTTATTAGTGAATTAGATAAATTAGATTTTATTGATGTATATAATAGAGAAGTTGATACTAGTATTGTAGCATTTAATATTAAGGGTGTATTTGCTCAAGATACTGCTGTTTACTTAGATAAATATAATATATGTGTAAGAGCAGGTAATCATTGTGCTAAAATACTTGATAATGAACTTAATATTAGTAATACTGTTAGAATTAGTTTATCTTTTTATAATAATAAAGAAGAAATTGATTTACTTATTAATGTACTTAAAAATAGTGAAAATATATGGAAGGAAATATTGTAATGGATAGAGATCTTAAAAGGAGTATTATTTTAGATAATTATCAAAATGCTAATAAGAAATATATTAGTAATGGTGATGAATTTACTAAAATTAATACAAGAAATGTTAGTTGTATTGATAATTTAGATATTTATATTGATATGGATAATAATATAATTAAGGATATTTCTTTTGAAGGAGAAGCTTGTGTTATTAGTATATCTTCTACTAATATCTTGATTAATTTACTTATTGGTAAATCTAAAGAAGAAGCGTTATATATTATTGATAATTATCTTAGGATGATTAATGAAGAAGAATATGATAAAGAAGTACTTAAAGAATTATTAGTATTTGATGATACTAGTAAGCAACCATCTAGAATTAAGTGTGCTACTCTTACTGCTAATGGGATTAAGAAATTTTTAGAGAATAATTAAAACTACTTAAATAATAAACATTAAGTAGTTTTTTATTTAACCGGCTATCGCTACCCGAAATAACCTTTGGTTATTTCTTTCTCTCTTGTACTAGAATTATCATTTAGTTGTTGTTTATTTATGGTACATGGACCTTTTTAGTTAACTTTGAAATATTATATTGACATTTATACTTGATTTATGATAAAGTTTTTGTGCTAAGAATTGGTCTTAAAAAAATTAAATTTTTGGAGGGGTTTTGATATGATTCAAACATTAGAAAAAGATTTTAAATCAGTTATTAATGAGATTAAAAATGATATTAAAGATACTCAAATTAGAGCTGTGCAACAAGTAAATAGTGAATTAATATTATTATATTTTAGAATTGGGAAACACTTGAATGATAATTATAAATATGGAAATAAATTTATAGATGAACTTTCAAAAGAATTAAGGATTGATTTTCCAAATTTTAAAGGTTCTTCAATTAGAAATTTAAAGTATATGAAATCTTTTTATCTTGAATACAAAGATGATGAAGTTGTGCAACAACTTGTTGCACAACTTCCTTGGGGTCATAATTTATTATTAATGCAAAGAATTAAAGATTTTAATACACGAATAATATATATAAAAGCTACGATTGATAATGGTTGGAGTAGAAGTATTCTAGATACACAAATAGAATCTAAATTTCATCAAAGACTTGGTAAAAGTTATAATAATTTTAATTTGTCTCTCCCAAAACTAGATAGTGATTTGGCTAATAATACTTTAAAAGATCCTTATATATTTGATTTTATTACTTTAAAGAAAAACTATAAGGAGGTTGAATTAGAAAAAGCTATGCTTGAAAAAATTAAAAATGTATTATTAGAACTCGGAAAAGGTTTTACTTTTGTTGGTAGTCAATATAAAATTAGCACGGAACATAATGATTATTACATTGACTTATTATTTTATCATTTACAATTAAGATGCTATGTTGTCGGTGAACTTAAAGTGACTGAATTTAAACCTGAATATATTGGTCAGTTGGGATTTTATGTTAAAGCAATAGATAAAACACTTAAAACTGATTTAGATAATACTACTATTGGTCTTCTATTGTGTAAAAATAAAGATAAATTATCTGTAGAATGGGCTTTAGAGTCAACTAATGTACCAATAGGAGTATCTTCTTTTGAAATCGGTAAATATATTCCTAAAGATATTTTAGAAAAATTACCAACTGAGGAAGATATAAATTTACATATAAATATTTAAGAATAATTTGTTTTTAGTCGCAATTTGCGACTAAAAAAATAAAATTTTTATTATTCTTATATTAAACTAATATAGGTATTATATAAAATCAAGAGGAGGTACATATGAATGAATTACAAGTAATAGATAATAAACAAATACAAAGTATGATACATGAAATAAGAGGAGTACAAGTTATATTAGATAAAGACTTAGCTTTTCTTTATGATACTGAGACAAGAAAAATAAATCAAGCAGTAAAAAGAAATAAAGAGAGATTCCCAGAAGAATTTTGTTTTCAGTTAACTGAAGATGAATATAGGAGTTGAGATCACAAATTGTGATCTCAAATGAAAAGAATAATCGTGGTGGTTTAAGATATCTCCCATTTGCTTTTACTGAACAATGTGTTGCTATGTTTAGTGCTTTGCTATTAGTAAGATTGATAATGAAGATATGCTTAATAGTTTATTAAATAAATTATAAAATAAGTAGAAGATTCTCATGGTAATGGAGTCTTCAAAAGGATACTTTTGAAGGGCCGCCAATGGCGGAAAAAATATAATGTAAAAATAATGTAAAATTGTTTAACTATTTAGTAAATTTTGATAAAATAATAGGTAGGTGGTATTATGCAGGATAAGATGAAAAAATTATTAGAACAGATTAATATGAAGAATGATTATTTAGAAAATGCTAGTATTGATAAAATAGTTGTATATGATAAGAATAATCTATGGGAATTTTATATTAATAATGATAATATTTTACCTGTATATATTTATGATGAATTATGTAATAAACTAAAGAGTACTTTTAAAAAGATAGATGATATTATTATTAATATTAATACTAGTAATAAAACTGATGAATATTTAGATGATTACTTTGATAAATTACTTAATATTTTAGGTAATGATAGTATTAAATATTCTACTTTTATAGGTAGAAAATTAAGATTAGATGGTAATAAGTATTTATTTGATGTTTATAATAAGGCTGAATATACTTATATGATAGAGAAAAAAGAGTATTTAAATAAATGGATGAATAGATATGGTTTTGATATTAGTATTGATATTGTTCTTACTAAGAATAAGGAAGAAGAAATACTTAATGAGATAGAAAAAGATAAGGTAGTAGAGGCTCCTACTATCAAGGTAAAAGAAAATGCAGTCGAAGTTAAAACTGAAGAAAAGAAATATTATAGACCTAAAAAGGATACTAGTGTTACTCCAATTAAAGATTTATTATATGAAGTTGATAATATTACGATAGAGGGTATGATCTTTGGTATTGATATGTTTGAATCAAAGAGTGGTTATAAGATTATTACTCTTAAGGTTACAGATAATAATGATAGTATTTATGTTAAAATGTTTACTAAAGAAGATGAAGAGTATGCTAGAATTAAAGATTTATTAAAAGAAGGGTCTTGGTATACCTTTTATGGTAAAGTACAAATGGATAAATATTCTAATGAACTTACCTTTACGACTAGGTATAAAGATGTAGAGAAAATTGAAGGACCTAAAGAAGAAAAGATAGTAGATAATGCTGAAGTTAAAAGGGTTGAACTTCATGCTCATACGATGATGAGTCAAATGGATGGTATAACTAGGGTTGATTTAGGTAAACATACTTGTGAGCTAGTAAGTAGATGTATTGATATGGGATATAGGGGAGTTGCTATTACTGATCATAATGGTTGTCAAGCTTTTCCTATCGCTTATGGTATAGTATCATCTTATAATAAAAAACAAGAGGATCCTAGTAAGAAATTTAAAGTACTATATGGTACTGAGTTAACACTAGTAGATGATACAGTTAATATTGTTGTTAGACCTGATAATAGAGATTTACTTAAATCGGAATATGTTGTATTTGATACTGAGACAACGGGCTTTAATGCTGGTGGAGCAGACCAAATGATTGAAATTGGTGCTGTTAAGATTAAAGATGGTGTTATTACTGATAGGTTTGATGAGCTTATTAATCCTGGTAGACATATTCCTGATAAGATTAGTGAACTTACGAATATTACTGATGATATGGTTAAAGGTAAAGATAATGAAGAGACTGTTACAAAGAAATTCTTAGAGTGGACAGGGAATGCTCCTATGGTTGCTCATAATGCTAAGTTTGATATTTCATTTATGGAAATGGCGATGAAGAAATATAATCTTGGGGAGTTTAAGAATACGGTAGTGGATACCCTTGAGTTATCTAGAGCCTTAGATACTGGTTTTGCTAGACATAGTTTATCAATGCTTGTTAAAAGATATAATGTACCTTGGGAAGAAGATGCCCATCATAGAGCAGATTATGATGCTGAGGGTACATCTTTAGTATTTGCTAAGATGCTTCAGAAGTTAGAAATGCAAAATTATAAGACTATTAGTGATTTAGATAAATTAGTACCAAAAGATGAAATACATAAATTTGGTAGAACTTATCACTTTAATGCTATTGCTTTAAATAAGACTGGTCTTAAGAATTTATTTAAGATTATATCGCTAGCTAATACGGTTTATTTATATAAGACTCCGAGAATACTTAGAAGTAAACTTGAGTGTCTTAGAGAAGGACTTCTAATTGGTAGTGGCTGCTACGAGGGAGAAGTATTTATTGAAGCTAGAAGTAAAGAGGGAGAAGAACTTACAAATATTATTAATTTTTATGATTATGTAGAAGTCCAACCTCCTGAAGTATATGGTCATCTTTTACAAACTAGTGATTTTAAGAGTGAAGAAGAATTAAAAGAACATATTAAGAAGATAGTAGATGCTACTAAAGAAGCTGGTAAGATTATAGTGGCTACGGGAGATGTACATCATTTTACAAGAGAAGATAAGATATATCGTGAGATTATTGTTAATCAGAAAGTTCCTGGAGGAGGAAGACATCCTCTTGCCAAGAAAGAAATTACAAGTATTCCTTCACAGCATTATAGGACTACTGATGAAATGCTTAATGACTTTGAATTTTTAGGTAAAGACCTTGCTTATGAAATAGTTGTGGAAAATACAAATAAAGTTCTTGATATGAGCGAAGAGATTGAAGTTATTATTGATACTGGTGGTATTCCTTTTTCTCCAAGAGTTAAGAGTGATGATGGTAAGAGTTATTTGGATTGTCCTAAAGTTGTTACAGAACTTGTATATACAAAAGCTAAAGATTGGTATGGAGATAATCTTCCACATAATATTGAAGAGAGAATAGCTAAAGAGTTATATGGGGATATTGTATATAGGATATGGAATGAGAAGATTAAAAAAGAAACTCCTGATATTAGTGATGAAGAATTAGAAAAAGAAGTATTTAAAAACTTACATGAAACTATTGTTAAAGGCTTTGATGAAGTTAAATCTTTGGTGGGAGATTATGTTAAGACTAATTGGACAGAAGAAGATGGAGAACTTAATGATGATACACTAGCTAAAAAGGTTAAGAAAGAACTTGGTGGTATTAT
>DFLL01000016.1:22510-36047 GCA_002375205.1 Caryophanales bacterium UBA3620 | reverse complement strand
GGATTTGATCCAATATACTTAATTGCTCAAAGACTTGTTAAACACTCTAATGATGATGGTTATTTAGTTGGATCAAGAGGATCTGTTGGTTCTTCATTTGTAGCTACAATGATGGGTATTACGGAAGTTAATCCGCTTCCAGCACATTATAGATGTTTGAAATGTAAAACTAGTATTTTTAAAGATAGTGATGGTAATGATCTTGGTGCTACTTATTCTAGTGGATTTGATTTACCGGATATGAAGTGTCCTAACTGCGGAGAACCATTATATAAAGATGGTCAAGATATGCCATTTGCTACTTTCTTAGGATTTAATGCTGATAAAGTTCCTGATATAGACTTAAACTTTTCGGATTTGAATCAAGCTTCAGCCCATGAATATACGAAAGTATTATTTGGGGTAGATAATGTATATAGGGCAGGCACAATTGGTACTGTTGCGGAAAAAACAGCTTTTGGTTTTGTTAAGGGATATTTTGAAGATAAAGGTATTATGAATAAGAGAACATGTGAGATTGAAAGACTTGCTATTGGTTGTACGGGTGTTAAGAGAACGACTGGCCAGCATCCTGGTGGTATTGTTGTTGTACCGGACTATATGGATGTATCTGATTTTACTCCATTCCAATTTCCAGCGGAAGATCCTACCAGTGCATGGAGAACAACGCACTTTGATTATCATGCTATTGACCAGGATTTATTAAAACTGGATATATTAGGTCACTCTGATCCAACTCAGCTTAGACTTATTCAAGAGTTATCTGGTACGGATATTTTAAAGGTACCTCTTGATGATAAGGAGACAATGAGTATCTTTACTTCTACTAAAGCATTAGGGGTAACTAATGAACAAATTATGTGTGAGACTGGTACTTTAGGTATTCCTGAGTTTGGTACTCCATTTACGATTGCTTTAGTTTACGAGACAAAGCCAACTACTTTTGCTGAACTTATTAAGATATCTGGATTATCCCATGGTACTGATGTATGGGTAGGTAATGCCCAGGAACTTATTAAGAATAATGTTGTTCCATTTAAAGAAGTAATTGGATGTCGTGATGATATAATGGTATATTTAATGTATCATGGTGTTGAACCTATTAAAGCTTTTAAGATTATGGAATTTGTTCGTAAAGGTAAAGCTAGTAAAGACCCTGATACTTGGGCTAAACATAAAGAAACGATGGAAAAGGCTGGTATTGAAAAATGGTTTATTGATAGTTGCTTTAAGATTAAGTATATGTTCCCTAAGGCACATGCTGCTGCTTACGTTATTAGTGCTTTTAGAATTGCTTGGTATAAGGTTCATATGCCTGCGTACTTTTATGCTTCTTGGTTTAGTACAAAAGCTACTGACTTTAATATTGAAGCTATGATTAAAGGTTATGATGCTATTAAGAATGTACTAGTGGATATTGCTAATAAAGGATTTGAAGCCTCTAATAAAGAGAATGGTGTATCTGAATGTTTAAAGGTAGCACTTGAGATGTCTGCTAGAGGATTAAAGGTTGCTAAATATGATTTATATAAAAGTAAAGGTAAAATATTTACAGTACAGGATGATAAGACGATTATTCCTCCATTTAGTGCTATTGATGGCCTAGGAGATGTTGTTGCTATGAATATAGAAAGTGAAGCTTCTAAAGGACCATTTATTAGTATTGAAGATTTTCAATCTAGATGTAAGGTATCACAAACTCTTATCGATAAGATGAGAGTTATGGGTATATTTGATGGTATGCCAGAGACTAGTCAACTTAGTTTATTTTAATAAAAAAATATTTCCCGGGAAATAAAATACTTTTGGGAAATATTTTTTGTATAGTTATGTAAAGTATTTATTATTCTTTTTTTTAACCGCTTCGCTAACGAATTAACATGTTAATTCGCGGAAACCTTCTAGTGGAATAATCCATAATTAGTAATTTATTTTTAGTAAAGAAAATGAACTAGAAGAAACAGAGTTAAAATTAGATGAGGCAAATAAATGTTTAAAGGAGAATAAAAGTAAAACTATTTGGGGTATTTTTAGTGACATTTTATTAATCGTAGTTGAAATAGCGCTATATATTGGAACACCTAAAGTTTCTCTACCTGTGTTAATGCCTTTAGCAGGAATTATTTTCAAGGGAATTTCTATTATATCAGATGGCACAATAATAGGAAGATATATAACAAAAAAGAAATATAGTAAGATTATCCCTGAGTTAAAAGACAATATTTCAAAATTGCAAAGTGAATTATCTGCGATAAAAGAAAAAACAAAGTATTCTTCTGATTCTCTACTTCCTAATCCTGGAAGTTCTCTTCGTAATTCAGATAGTTGCATCTTGGAAAATAATGATGAAATATTATCAGTCACTGAATATAACATTAATGAAGAAACTAATATTAAAGTATTAAAGCTAAGAAGATAGTTTTTTTTAATAATTGTCAAATTTATTTTTTTCTATTGATAATAATAACTTTCTGTTATATACTTAAATTAGGAGCGTGATTTAATGAGTAAAGCAGAAGAAACTAAAGAATTACTTAAATCTATTACAGATAAAGCTTATGAGGGTATTGGAGGTAATAAAGAATATGTTCCTGGAACAGGATTAACTGGTAGAAATTACTCTACTTGGGGCAATTATAATGTTGAGGGTTCTTACTTTTCCGACGTCGAGAAAAAAATTATTGAAATGCTTGAGGATGGTTATGAATCACCATATATTGCCGAGACACTTAGTATTCCAGAAGAAGTAGTAGATAGGACCATTATAGCCTATGAAAATAAAACAAAATTTCATAAATAATTTATTTATTAAAAGCCTATATTTTTAGGCTTTTTTTTGATATAATAAAGAAGAAAGAATTGGTGATAATTATGGAAAAAGTTATACTAGTAGATGGTAATAATTTGTTATTTAGAAGTTATTATGCTACAGCTTATACTGGGACTATTATGAGAAATAGTAAAGGATTTCCTACGAATGGATTATATGGTTTTGTTAATATGATTAATAAAATTATATCTGAAGAAAATCCTAAGTATATGATGGTTGCTTTTGATATTGGTAAGACTTTTAGACATGAAAAGTATAAAGAATATAAAGGTGGTAGAAGAGAGACTCCTGATGATTTGAAGATGCAGTTTCCTGTAGCTAAAAAAATACTTACCGCTATGGGAATTAAGTATTTAGAAAAAGAAGGCTATGAAGCTGATGATATTATTGGTACTATTTCTAAATACTGTGAAAATGACGATAAATATGAAGCTTTAATAGTAAGTAGTGATAAAGATTTATTACAACTTATTAGTGATGAAACTACGGTTAAGTTACTTAAAACTAAAGATTATATTATGATGGATAAAAAGACCTTTATTGATACTTATGGTTTTGAACCGATTAAGATGATTGATTTAAAATCTTTAATGGGAGATGCTTCAGACAATATACCCGGTGTTAAAGGTATAGGAGAAAAAGGTGCTATTAAGTTACTTTGTGAATATGGATCATTAGATGGAATATACGAAAATATTGATAATATTGGGGGAGCTACTAATAGCAAGTTAGTAGTTGGTAAAGAAGATGCTTATTATAGTAAAGAATTAGTTACAATATATAGAGATGTTCCGCTTGATATTAAGTTTGATGATTTATTATATACTGGGGATAATAATGATGAACTAATGATTATTTATGAGGAATTAGAATTTTATTCTTTGATTAAGAAATTAGGTACTCCTAAAAATAAGGAAAATAGTAATATTGACGTTAAAGTAATTGATAATATAAATTATTTAGTTATTGATGAAGATACATCTATATACGTGGATACTAGTGTTGGTAATTATCATGATGTTGTATTAAATGGGGTTAGTTTATATAATAGTAAATTATCTTGTTATATACCTTATAGTTTTCTTAAAGATAATACTAGTATTTTAGATAATGAATATATTAAGTATACTTATGATTTAAAGAAATTATTAGTGGTATTTAATAAGTATGGTATTAAGATTAATAATATTAGTTTTGATACAATGATAAGTGCATATTTACTTAACTATGATGTTAAAGATGATATTGGTTATTTAGCTAAAGAGTTAGATTATGATATTCCAATATTTGATAAAAAAGAAGTAGTACGTGATGAAGAAAATATTAAAAGAAGTGTTCTTAAGGCTAAATTTATTTATGAAACAAAGAATAAATTTGAAGAAGAAATGATTAAGGAAGACAATATTAATTTATTTAATGATATTGAAATACCTTTAGCTAGAGTACTTGCGGATATGGAAATTACTGGTATTAAAGTAGATAAAAATGTACTTATAGATATGGGAGAGGAAATTAAAATCAAATTAGAACTTATATCTAAAGATATTTTTAATTATGCTGGAGAAGAATTTAATATTAATTCTCCTAAACAGCTAGGTGAAATCTTATTTGATAAATTAAAACTACCTGGGTCTAAAAGGAATAAGAGCGGATATGCAACAGATATTGATGTCTTAAAGAAACTTACGGATTATCCGATAGTTAATAAGATACTTGAATATAGAGCATTAGCAAAACTATATAGTACTTATATTGAAGGTATTATTAATGAAGTTAAAGGGGATAATAGGATTCATACTATTTATACACAGACTTTAACTAGAACAGGAAGATTATCTTCAATTGAACCTAATTTACAGAATATTCCTGCGAGAAGTGAATATGGAAGACTTATTAGAAAGGCTTTTATTCCAGAAGAAGATTCAATTATATTATCTGCAGATTACTCACAGATTGAACTTAGAATGTTTGCCCATTTATCGGGAGTTAGTGATTTAATAAATGCTTTCCATAATAATATTGACTTTCATACAAAGACGGCGATGGATATATTTAATGTACCAGAAGAGGGAGTTACGAAAAATATGCGTAGACAAGCTAAGGCTGTTAACTTTGGAATTATCTATGGTATCAGTAGTTATGGTCTATCGGAAGACTTAGGGATTTCTGTTAAAGAAGCTAAAGAATTTATTAATAAATATTTTGAAACTTATCCTGGAGTTAAAGATTATATGAATAGAGAGATTGAAACTGCAATTAAAAATGGATATGTTAAAACAATTATGAATAGAAAGAGAATTATTAGTGAACTAACTAGTTCTAACCATATGATTAGAAGTATGGGAGAGAGAATGGCTTTAAATACTCCTGTTCAAGGTAGTGCAGCGGATATATTAAAAAAAGCTATGGTAGAAATATATGATATTTTTAATGAAAAAAAATTAAAAAGTAAGATGCTATTGCAAGTACATGATGAACTTATATTTAATGTATATAATGATGAATTAGATATTGTTAAAGATATTGTTTATAATACAATGACAAAGGTATATAGTTTGTCAGTACCACTTGATGTTGATATTGAAGTGGGAAATAATTGGTATGAGGCTAAATAGATTAGTTTACAAAAAATAATTATAGAGAGGTTTTGATATAATGGAGAAATTGTTATTATTTGAAAATATAATGGAAAGATATAGAAATGGTGATTTTGGTAATTCTAATTTATCAATGCATGATATATTGGAAAGAGCAGGGCATCCTAAGCTTTTTGAAGAAATGACTTTAAAAGAAATAGACGAATTAATTAATAATTCTACTGGTTTTAGTAAAATGCTATTTTTAAATGTTAAACGAAATAAAGAGTTCTATAAAGGTAATTACAATAGAAAGAGAACTAGGCATATATAATTATAAAATTGTAATAAAGTTATTGAAATATATTTATTTATATTATAAAATTATTATAGAATAGGAGTAAGAAAATAGAATTTATTATGAAGTTTATTCTTTATTATTATCTTTTGTTATCTTCTATCGGGAAGGAGGTGTGTTATGGCTAAATTTTGTCCTAACTGTGGTAATGAAGTAGAAGAAAATGCTGATATTTGTTTAAAGTGTGGTTTTAAAATGCAAAATACTAATAGTATCAGTAATAATACTTCTTCAAAAAATTCTAATGGTATGGCTGTAGCTGGTTTTATTTTATCTTTTTTCTTTGCTCTACTTGGTTTGATATTTTCGATAATTGGATTAAAAAAATCTAAGGAAACTAATAGTGGCAAAGGTTTAAGTATTGCGGGTATAATTATATCTTGTATAAATATGATAATTGGGGTAATTATCGTTGCTATTTCGGGACTTACAGTTTTTTCAATTGCCGAAGAAGCTAAAAATAATGCTGCAAATAATAACAATGCTGAATCAATTTGGGATTGGTCTACTGAAAAAGAAGAAGCTAAATATACATTAGGGGATACTATAGAATTTGATGGTTTAGAGATTACATTTGATAATAATTATTCATTCGTTACTGTCAATAATCAATTTTCTGAATATAACAATAATGATGTAATTAAATTAGGAGTTAATGTCAAAAATATTTCATCAGAAAAAAAATCTTTAAACTCGTTCTACTTTTCTTTGTTTGGTTCTAAAGGAACAGAACTTAGTAGTGTATCATCATTCTTTGATGAAGATGTTGATTTTGCTGGAGAATTGAAACCTGAGGCTTCATATTATAAATATTTTTATATTTTATATGATGGAGATGGAATTTATAGTATTGACTTTGATAACTATACAGAAGAATTATCAGTAGAATTTAGTGTAACTAAGTAGTATTATGAAAATAATATAAAATGTAAGAAAGAACTTTATTTTAAGTTCTTTTTTTGATAGAATAGTAGGTGTATTTGACATAAATTATTTCCCAAATTATTTCCCGGGAAATAATTATATAGAAAGGAAGGATTTATTATGCCTGAATTACCTGAAGTAGAAACTGTTAAAGAGTCTTTGAGATTAAGGCTTATTGGTAGGACAATAAGAAATGTTAATATTATATATGATAATATTATTGCTTATCCTAAAGTAGAAGAATTTATTAATGAGATTACTAATCAAAGAATTAATGATATGCATAGAAGAGGTAAATTTATATTATTCGATTTAGATGATTATTATTTGCTATCGCATTTAAGAATGGAAGGTAAGTATTTTTTTAAAACTAGGAATGATGAAATTCTTAAGCATGAACATGTTATTTTTGAATTAGATGATGGTGAAGAATTAAGATACATGGATACAAGAAAATTTGGTAAGATGTATCTTATTAGAAAAGACGATATTGATAAAGTTGGTCCTTTAAAAGAATTAGGATTAGAACCATGGGATGATAATCTTACGAGTGATTATTTATTAGATAAATATAAAAATAAAACTCTACCTATTAAGAGTGTTTTACTTGATCAAAGTATAATAGTGGGTATTGGTAATATTTATGCAGATGAAATATTATTTTTATGTAAAATTAATCCTTTAAAAAAAGGTAATGAAATTACTAAAAAGGAAGCTTTTAATATTATTAAATATACGAAAGAAGTGCTTGAAGAAGCTATTAAAAAGGGCGGTACCACGATTAGGAGTTATAGTTCAGTGGATGGAGTACATGGCTTATTTCAAGAAGAATTATTAGTTCATGGTAAGGATAAAGGTAAATGTCCTAAATGTCATAGTGATATTTTAAAAATCAGAGTTGGAGGAAGGGGAACTTATTATTGTCCTAAATGTCAGAAATAATATAGTTAAATGTAACCTATTTGGTTACATTTTGTTATTTTTATTGACTTTTATTTATGATATATGATAAGTTTAAAGTGGTGATAACTATGAATGATGAAATGCTTAGACTTTCTTTAATTGAACTTATGAATAAAGATCTACTTAATAACTTTATTAATGAGATATTTAATTATCATCTTAGAGAGGGAGAATATGTTTATATGCAATATAAGATTGTTAGTGATAATATTGTTATTAATATTTATGATAATAGTAACTCTAATTGTTTTAAAGCTTATATATTTACTAATGATGATATTGATAATGATATGAAAGATGTTTATTATATTAACGTTAATTGCTGCTACGAAAAGTATAGAAATAAGGGTACGAAAAATAAACTTGATTTACTTGGAGCCTTACTTAAGGAACAAGATAATGATGAGAAAAAAAGGATTATTAATTATATTGATAATGATTGTATGAAGAATATTTTACTTAAACATTTTACTGTTTAAGTTTTTATTTACATTAATTTTGTTTTATGCTAATATTATGATAGAGAGGAGTTAAAAAGTGAAGAAAAAAATTTATTTTATTATTTCTGCTATACTACAAATGCTTGCTTCTGCTAATTTGATTGCTAATTCTAATGAAGTTTTAGAGAAAACTATGGCTACTGTTAAAGAGGTATATGCTGCCTTCCCTATTGAATTTCAAGATAGGGTTATTAATATGATGAATAATTCTGGTATCTATTATGTTATAGCTCCTGCTATTATTTGTATCATAGTTAATGCTATTATATTAATATTAGCTTTTGCTGGTAAGATTGTTAAAAAAAGAGGATTACTTATATTTTTATCAGTTCTTTGTATTATTCTTAGTAGTAGTACTGTGGCAATGATTCTTGCTATTGCTAACCTTATTATCTTATTATCAATTAAAAAAGAAGAAAGGCAAATAGTTGGAGAAAAAAAGAAAAGGATACCTGAAGTTAAAACTAAAAAATATCATAAGAGAGAACTTATTAATGCAGCAATTATTTTCTTGGTATATTTTTCACAATTTATATGGAGTGATTATATTCCTGATAACAATAAACTAATATCAATACTTATTGTTATTAGTTTCTATGCTATTATGTTTATTTTAATATTTATATTATTTGGTGATAAGCTTATTACTGATTTTAAGAATCTTATTAAAAATTTTAATGATTACATCGAATATGATTTACCTAAATATGGATTAATGATTGTTAGTTTTATTATTGTTAACTTTTTATGTATAATAATTACTAAGAATGCTACTTCTGCTAACCAAGAGGCAGTTGAATCTTTGTCTAAAATAATTATGTTCGTTCTAGCAGTACTATGGGCTCCGATTGTAGAAGAAACTGTATTTAGAGAAACTATCAGAAGATATATTAATAATAATATAGTATTTGTATTATTATCAGCTTTTATATTTGGATTTATGCACGCTACTGGTGAAGGAACTTTACTTGAAATTATTTTTACAACACTTCCTTATGCTACTTTAGGTGGATGGCTTGCTTATATTTATTCTAAAACTGATAACCTTGCAAATAATATTATGATGCATGCTATCTGGAATTTATTTGCGGTTATTATGTCATTTCTTGTTGGTATAATTATATAATTAAAGGACTAGTTTTCTAGTCCTTTATTATTGGAATGCTATTATATTCTTTATCTATCTCATTATTATTTGTTACTATGTCATATACTTTTGTTATTCTTAGTTCAATATCTAATAATTTAGATATTTCTTTTTTATATCTAGTAATAATTGGCACTTTTATATCTTTTTTTATTTTGTTTAAGTATTTTTTTCCATTAGGAGAAAATCCTAATAATCTTATATAATCTATTTGAATATTCTTTGCTTCCTCTTTAGTAAAATTTGTTAGTATATGAAGAAGCATTCTAGATATTTTGTTATATGTATATCTTTTTGTTTTGATATTTTGAATTAGTTCTTCGTAAGTATTTGAATTATTAATTTCTTTTATTATTCTATTTTCTATTCCTTCATCGACTGTTTGATATTTGTTTATATTTGATTCTTCTGTTACTATTTTATATTTTAGGTAATTGAAATATTTATTCATATTTATTTTATATAGTATATCTTGATTATATGGTATTAAGTTAGATATATCTTTTCCTTCTATATATAGTTTTCTAATATTAGATGCTGATGTTATATTATCTTTAATATCTTTACCATGATATGTGGTAGTTCTTTTGATATTTATTACTTCAATATTATAATTATTTCTTTTTATTTCTTTTATATATGATAAGGCTAATAAGTCGTTAGGAGTATCTACTTTGCTACTAGATAATTCTATTAAAGCTTTATTTAAGGCTGTTGGATAATTTAATCCATTATCTAGATATTCTTTTACTTTGATATTATATTCTTTATTATTTATTTGGATATCTGCTAGCTCTTTTAGTTTATTAATATTATCTGATTCTGTACCAAATACTAGGGTATCTATTTTTAGTTTATTAAGTATATCTAGGGATCCTTTAGCAAAAATATCTGAAGACTGAGTAGCATAGACAAATGGTAGTTCTATTACTAAGTCTAATCCATTAGCTAGTGATAATTTTGCTTTATCCCATTTGTTTAAGATAGATATATCTCCTCTTTGAGTAAAAGAAGATGATACTACTCCTATTAAGATACTATCTGGATACTTTTCTTTTATTTTATTTATTTGATATAGATGTCCATTATGAAATGGATTATATTCGGCAATTATTCCTATTATCTTCATATTTCCTCCGGCTATATAATAACATAAATAATAATAAATTGCACTTGTTTTTTTGATTATTTTATTATATATTAATTGCAAGGTGTTAATTATGTATGATAAATGGTATAAAGAATATATTGAAGGAATTGATATTAATAATATTAAATATATTAATATTTTAGGCTCTGAATTAAAGGATTTTTATTTTAATAATGGATACGATATTTCTTCTGGTAATATTATTATTTCTGATGATGCTAGTTTTAGTTGGACTGCTCCTAGAGGTATGCATTATTTACAATTTGATAATATGCCTGGTATGAAATATATTTTAGGAATAGTTAATAATAATATTAATAAAAAGACTATTATTTCTGCTTTAGTTTATTGTGATGATTACAAAATATTTTCTAATCAGGTTGATTTTATTACATATTTATCGACAGTGGAGACTAATATGTATTTTAGAAATAAAGGTTTATATCATGATTTAATTGTTAATTCTTTTAAATTTATTAATCAAAGCCAAAATATCTTGATAAGTGAAATTTCAAATATGGGAAAAAAATGTCACGTATATGATTCTTTTATTCAAATATATAAGAGCATGGGATTTAGAATGGATATTAGTAATGAAAATGATTTTTTTAATTATGAAGATTATTTTGAATATCTTAAAAAGAAGAACTATATTAGGATAAAGAGATAGTATATGATTTGAAATAAGTAATATGTTTTTTTTCTACTTGAAGAAAGTTATTATTAATTGGTTTTCCATAATTAATTTTATTAATTATGGAATGATAAAATTAATAGGTAAATATTTAGATTTGATATTTTTGATATTTAATGATATAATACTCTTGAAATTTGAGGTGTTAAGAAGAAGTGAAAAAAGGGTTAAAGAAAGTTAAAAATTATATAAAGAAAATTGATTATAAAAAAATAAAAAAGGAAGTTAAGGTTTATTTAAAGACTAATATTCTTACGATTACCTTTTTAATTACGAATATTATTAATGGAATTATACTTAGGTATTTGACGGTTAAGAATTATTTTAATATTAAACCGATACTTGGTGATTTAGTTATTTTACTTGTTATTATATCTTTTTGTTATTTGATAAAACCTAAACATCAATTTAAGTATTATATTACATGGTCAACTATACTTACTATTATATGTATAGTAAACTGTGTATATTATAGTAATTATATATCATTTATTTCTTTTTCATTATTAAAAACATCATCACAACTTAATGGTTATACTGATGCTGTTACTAATATTTTAGAACTAAAGGATTTTATATTTATATGGGAAATAATTATTTTAATTATTGTTCATAATAAATTAAAGAGAAAAAAATATTATGATAAAGTTAAAGAGATTGAAGTAGGTAGAGTTAGAATTCTTGTTACAGCGTGCTTGTGCTTGTTTTTTGGATTGATATTTATATCTACGCTTACTAGTAAAGATTATAGTAGGCTGGCTAAACAATGGGATCGTAGATTTACAGTTATGGAATTTGGTGTTTATACTTATCAGGTTAGTGATTTAGTTGCTACGATTAGGACAAATATGAGTACTTTATCTAATTCTAGTGAAGCTTATGATGAATTTTTGGAGTATTTTAAAGATAAAAATAATGAAGAACATAATAATAAATATACTAATTTATTTCAAGGTAAAAATGTGTTAGTTATTCATGCTGAAAGTTTTCAAGGTTTTACAATGAATCTTAAATTTAATGACGTAGAACTTACTCCGAATATGAATAGACTTGCTAGTGAAGGTATTTATTTTTCTAACTTTTATACTGAGGAAAGTATTGGTAATAGTAGTGACTCAGAGTTTACTTTACTTACTTCTCTACTTCCTGTTTCTTCCGGTACGGTATTTGTTAACTATTTTAATAGAGAATATGAAACAATTACTAATTTACTAAGAAATAATGGTTATTATACTTTTAGTATGCATGCTAATGTAGCTAGTGCATGGAATAGAAGAAATGCTTATAATTATCTTGGTTATGATAAGTTTTATTCTTATAAAGATGATTATGATATTGATGAAGTATTAGGACTTGGATTATCAGATAAATCTTTCTTTAGACAATCTTCAGATATTATTAAAGATATTAAAGATAATAATGGTAATTTTTATGGTACTTTAATTATGCTTACTAATCATACTCCTTTTACTTCTTTAGTGGATACTGAATATTATGATGATTATTTAGTAGATATTAAAGGAGAAACAGAAAATATTCCTTATTTAGAGGGGACAAAAATTGGTAATTATCTTAAATGTGTTAATTATGCTGATAGTGCTATTGGGAAGTTTATTAATGAATTAGATGAAAATGGAGTACTTGATGATACAGTTATTGTTATTTATGGAGATCATGATAGTAAGATTAAAAAGAGTGAGTTTGAAAAGTTATATTATAGTGAATATATAGACGATGTTTCTATAAATCCTGATAAGAATATTGATGTTGTAGATGACTTTAATTATGAGATTAATAGAAAAGTACCTTTCATTATTTGGACTAAAGATATGGCTGGTAGTGAATATAATGAAGAAATTTCTAAAGTAATGGGAATGATTGATGTTATGCCTACTTTAGGTAATATGTTTGGGGTTAAGAATGAATTTGCTCTTGGTCATGATATATTTAGTATTAATGATAATGTTGTAGTCTTTCCTAATGGTAGTTTTATTACTGATAAGGTTTATTATGATGTTTCTTCAGAGGAATATAGACAACTTGATATTAATTCTTCAGTTAGTATTGAATATTTAACAGAAAATCAAGATATTGCTAGTAAAATGATAAATGTATCAAATAATATTATTACTTATGATTTTATTAAGAAGTATAGAGAAGAAAAAATATTTGAATAAAATGCTACTTTTTGTAGTATTTTTTTTTTATTTCTGCTATAATTTAGTTAGAATAGGAGAAGGGTTGTTATGTTTAGAGAGATAACCGCTATTAGTAAGAACTATGCTATATGTAAAATAGATAGTGTTATTAATGATGATTTACTTAATTTGAATGTTGTTTTCGAAGAAGATAATAAGAAGATATTAGGTGAAATTGAAGAAATTTCTAATAATGA
>DFLL01000016.1:0-22416 GCA_002375205.1 Caryophanales bacterium UBA3620 | reverse complement strand
ATTATTAGAAAACCTAGTACGAAAGCTAGAATTAGAATTATTAATAATGAAGAACTAGCGGAACTTACTAATTATAATGATCCTGCATCAATGATACTTGGTCTTTCTCCTTTATATAATAATAGTCCTATTAAAGTTAATATTAATGATATGTGGAGTAATCATACTGCGATATTTGGTAATACTGGTAGTGGTAAAACTTATGGTGTTGCTAGAATAGTACAAAATTTATTTAGTATGCAAAATTTTATTCCTTTTAATAGTGTTATTTTTATCTTTAATAATACAGATGAATATGATAATGCTTTTAGGAGTATTAGTAATTTTAATTATAATTTTAATTATAAGTTATATACGAGTAATATGGATAATACTGATAATCTTTTGAAATTGCCTTTATGGCTTTTATCAGTAGATGATTATGCTAATATATTAGATGCTACGGAATACTCACAGATTATGATTATTGAGAAGATGCTTAGTTATGTTTCTTTATTTGCTAGAAATGATGAAGAGTCTAATAAATATAAGAATCATTTGATAGCTAGTGCTATTGTATCTGTAATGTATTCTAATCAGGTATCTGCGAGAATTAGGGATCAAATATTTTCTATTCTTACTACTTGTTATACGAAAGAACTTAATCTTGATGTTGAAGTAGAAGGTATTGGTTATACGAGAGAATTTAGAAAGTGTTTTGATATTGATAGTACTGGACAGTTTGTTGAAAGAATATTAATTACTGATTATATTAAGAAATTTGTTTTACAAGATGTTCATTGGAATGAAGAATATGTTCCTACTTATTTTACAATTGATGATTTGGAAGTAGCCCTTAACTTTACTTTAATTAGTGAGGGACTTCTTCTTAATGAGAAATCTTATAGTGAAGCTACAGCTTTAAAAGTTAAACTTCATACTATTGCTAATAGTTCTCTTAGAAAGTTCTTTGAAGTTGAACAGTTTATGTCTATTAATGAATATATATCTAGTTTAATACTTGTTGGTACTAATAAAAGAGCACAAATTATTAACTTTGTACTTGAAGGTATTGATGATAGATTTTGTAAAGCTTTAGTTAAAGTTTATAGTAGACTTTTATTTATGTTTATGAAAAGTTTACCTAATAGGGGTTCTATGCCTATTCATATTATGTTAGAAGAAGCTCATAGATATGTTCAAAAAGATGGAGACGCAAATATCTTAGGATATAATATATTTGAAAGAATTGCTAAAGAAGGCAGAAAGTTTGGAGTAGTACTTGATCTTATTACACAAAGACCTACGGAACTTTCTGAGAATGTTATATCACAGTGTAGTAATTTTATTATATTTAAGATTAATCATCCTAGTGACTTAGAGTATATTGAGAAGATGGTTCCTAATGTTAGCACAGATGTTATTGAAAAACAGAAATCACTTCAATCTGGTACATGCGTAGCTTTTGGTAAGATGATGAAGATACCGATGATTGTTAAAATGCAGTTACCTGATCCTGCTCCGACTAGTTCTAATGCTCAAATATTTGATAAATGGATGGTACAATGGAAAAATAATTAATATTAAATGTAACCTATTTGGTTACATTTTTGTTTTGGATAAACGCTATCGCTACTCGAAATACTTCGTATTTCTTACATACCTTTATTTAGAAGTATCTTGTATCTAGTGTTTATTCTGGATAAAAGAAAAATAGAAATCAATTAATATTTCTATTTTGTAAAGTTCTTGCTGAACCACTTGGTTCTTGAACTCTTTGTTCTGATTCACTTGATTTATTAACTTTTACTCTTTCTCTATCAAAAGTTATCGTAATACATGTTCCTTCTGAAATTACATCTATACCTACATCGTTTAGCAATTCATTTATTTTTTCTGTACTATAATATTTTTGATATTCTTTTCCACTAAACTTACCTTGAGAAGAATTTTTAAAATTAATACATATTTGTAGACTTCCTTTGGCTATTATACAATCAATTGTTGTCATATTATCTTTATTTATATATTCAGCAATTTTTATTTTTTCAATAGTTATATTATATATTTCATAAAAGCGTTTAGCTTCAGAACAAGCCTTTTTAATAAGTTCAATATATGCTTTGGCAAATAGTTCATTGACTTTTTGCTTTTCTTGCTCTTCGTATTTTAATAATTCATCCGTTTTGTCATCAAATTCTCTTATTAAACAAAGGCCTTCTTCTACTATATTCATTTAATTCACCCCCCTTGAACTGGTTAATACTATATCATAAAAATGGTTGTATGTCAAATTGTTATTTTTTTTAGTTAGTATGTGTAGATATACTAATTATTATCTAATTCTTGCTTTCATATTATGAGTTGTTGGTACAAGTTCATTAAGTAAATTATTATCATTAAATACTTTTTTATTTTCTTCTTCAATATAATTCTTTACTTTTTCTGGAACTTCCAGTGTTCTTAAATAATTTAACCAATTGAACCCATCATCTTTTAATAAGAAATTTGTTATACCAGGAGCTTCTTTTTCTAATTCACTGTATATATAATCAATTAATCTATATATTTCAGGAAGTTGTATAATAGCAGCATCGTAATATTTTTTTCCTATTGGATTATAGTCAAATTCACAACTTCCTTTAGTATAATATTCATATTCACGTTTATTTTTATTGTATCTCATGCTATAAATGTGTGGACAGTAAGCGTGTTCATTTCGCTCCGCTGATAATTGATAGTATTTTCCTCCAATATTATCTCTTACTGTATATATATTACAATCCCAACGATCTCCTGCATCCATATATTCTATCCATAAACTAATCTCATATTTATTGTTACTTAAAAAGAATTTTGTTCCATGTAATGCATCCTCATATTTTTTTAAACGAACTCCTATTAGTTCAATCTTTTTATCTTCTTTTGTTAAGGTTATTTTATAATCCGTTTTATCATCAATTTTAATACATGAACTATTATTTATATCTATTTCAAATGTCTGTTCTATATTATCTACAGAATAACGGCTTCTTATTGTAATTATTTTCTTCATATTAAACTCCTCCTTGGTTAATTATTATATACTATATATAGTAATAATGCAATCTTTTTTCATTTATTTAGAATTCTCTCTGAATAATAGATTATTCTAATAGAAGTGTTCTGCGGATTAACAACAGTTAATCCGTTAGCGAAGCGATTATAAACATAACAAATCAACAATTTTGTGGATAAGTATACACTTTAATTACTTATAAACAAAGATTATAGACATTTATCAACATTATCAACAGGCCTGTGGAAAAGTAAATTTACACATGTTTATAAAGAAAAATGTCGAAATTTGTTGAAAAGTCTGTTAAAGTCATATTTTATATGGTATTATATTGTTGATAAGATGTTTATAAGTTGTTATTTTAGCTGTTTATAGAAAAAATAGGGCTAGACAAAATTAATTTTTGAGTTATAATAATTATAATGAAATCTTGAGGTAGGGAGGTTTTGCTTATGAATACAGAAGCACTATGGAATAGTTTTCTTGAAAAAATTAAAGATCGCATATCCCCTTTATCTTATGATACTTGGTTTAAGGATACTAAACTTCACAGTATGGATGGTGGAGTTGCTACTATTGTTGTTCCTATGATACTTCATAAAAAACATTTAGAAGAGAATTATTTAGATGATATTGAAGAAGTATTTAATTCTATTGCTGGTACTAATTTTACGTTTGTCTTTAAATTAGAAAGTGAATTAGAACCAGTACAAAGAATAGTAGAAGTTACTGAGTTATCCACAGAAACTGTTGGTGTTCCATATCAAAGTAGTGCTTCTGCTAATTTAAAGGAAGATTATACATTTGATAATTTTATGGTAGGAGACTCTAATAGATTTGCTTTTACAGCGGCAAGAGCAGTAGCAGAAAAACCTGGTAAAGCTTATAATCCATTATTCTTATATGGTAATAGTGGACTAGGTAAAACGCATTTAATGCATGCTATTGGTAATTATATTATAGAAAATTCTAATAAAAAAGTATTATATGTATCTAGTGAACAATTTGTAAATGATTATATATATGCTGTTAGAAATAATGATAAGAATAATTATGAAAAGATTGATTTATTCAAGAGTAAATACCGAAATATTGATGTATTAATAATTGATGATATACAGTTTTTAGGATCTGCTACTAAAGGACAAGAAGAATTTTTCCACACTTTTAATCAACTACATGATTCTAATAAACAGATAATTATAGCTTCCGACAGATCTGTTGATGACTTAAAGATGCTTGAGGATAGACTTAGAACAAGATTTAATTGGGGATTAACCGCTAATATTACACCTCCTGATTTTGAACTGAGGGTTAATATAATAAAGAAGAAAATATCTCATCAAGAGGCTGCGGAAGATATACCAATAGAAGTAATTGAATATATTGCTAATATTAATGATTCTGATGTTAGACAATTAGAAGGAGCAATAACAAGGGTATTTGCTTATGCTCTTATGATGAATAGAGGTATTGTTACCTTAGAAATAGCTGTTGAGGCTCTTAAAGATAAGGTAAGTGAAAAAAGTGTCTTTAAGAATGATGTCCACAGGATACAGAGGATAGTTTGTGAGTACTTTAAAATTGATATAGAAGATTTAAAAGGAAAGAAAAGAAGTAAAGATGTCAATTATCCAAGGCAGATAGCTATATATTTGTGTAGAAAAATGACAAATGAATCATTTCCAAAGATGGGAACTTATTTTGGAGGAAGAGATCATTCCACAATAATTAGTGCATATCAAAGAATACAAAGAGATTTAAAGGTAAATAGTCAACTACAAACAGTAATAAATGAATTAAAAAACAGGATATAGTGGATAAAAATGTAAATATCCACAGGTGTTGTTGACAAATAAAACCCTTAAAAATAAAGAAAGAAATAAAGTTTTACACAATATCCACAGTATAATAATAATAAATAAATAAAAGAAGGAAGGAAGAAGATAAAATGAAATTTGTTGTAAAGAAAGAAATATTATTAGAAAGTTTGACAAATACGTCAAAAGCAATATCCACAAGAAACTTGATACCAATACTTACTGGTATAAAATTTGATTTAAAAGAAGATGGATTATATATGTATGCTAGTGATACAGATGTGTCAATTAGGACATATATACCAAAAGATAAACTTACAAGTTTAGATGAAGTAGGTAGTATAGTAATAGGGGGTAAATATATTGTTGAAATAGTTAGAAAGTTACCTGATGTAGATATTACATTAGAAGTAATAGATGGTTATAAATTAATTGTTAGTACAGATAATACGGAATTTAATTTAAATGGTATTAATCCTAATGAATTTCCTAATTTAGATTTAGATGAGACGAAAGAGCCTATTATGATTAAAGTAGGTGTATTTAGAGAAATAATAAATCAAACAGCATTTGCTATATCACAAAGTGAGACTAGACCACTACTAACTGGTATTAATTTTAAATTTAGTGCTAATACATTAGAAGTACTTGCTACTGACTCTTATAGACTTGCTAGAAAGGTAGTAGAAATTGATCATAATTTAGAAAATGATGCTAATATGGTTATTCCTGGTAAGAATTTACTTGAACTTATAAAGATGTTAGATGATGAAAATGAGAATATTGAAATGCATTTATTTAGTAATAAAGTGTTATTTAAATATAAGAATACAGTATTCTTAACGCGACTTTTAAGTGGTACTTATCCTGCTAGTTCAAATGTAATACCAAATGAATTTAATATTGAGTTTGAATGTGCTTTTGCTGATTTATTTAATATGATAGATAGGGCATCACTTCTTACTTCTGATAGAGAAAAGAATACGATTAAGTTATCTTTATCTAAGAAAGAACTTATGATATCTTCTAACTCTCCAGAAATAGGTAAGGTAGAAGAAAAAATGGCAATTGATTATGATAAAGAAATTAGTATTTCATTTAGCTCTAAATTTATGCTTGATGCTATTAAGAGTTTTAATAGAGATAAAATTACAATATGTATGAATAATGATAGTTCTCCTATTATAATTAAGAATAGTGATGATAGTAGTCTTATTCAACTTGTGTTACCGATTAAGACATCATAGTTTGTTCGAAAAAAATTTATTAAAAAGAATGTATTCAATCATGTATATAAAATATACGAATTTAAGAGGATTTTGTTAATAAAAATCTTCTTTTTTTATTGTCTTCGACATAAATCGACATATTTTGACAATGTTTTATGATTTAATACTTAACCAAGAAAGGGGGTATTAGATAAGATATGAAGAATTATGTTTTGAATGATAATGTTCTATGTTTTACACAAGATGTTGAGGATGAAGAAAGTATTATGGTCATTGAAAAGAAAGATAGAGTTAATATTAAAATGGATTGTTTTAAATTTCTAAAGAAGAGTTGTAGTTTTTATGGTCATTCTTATAAGATTCAAAGACAATTTATTATTGATAATTTTAATTATTATATAAAGACTCCTATTGTACTATCAGAGTATGATATGATTATTTTCTTTCCAACAACTAGTCCTAAATCTAAGGAATGTATATGGATAGCATATAATAATGTTGAAAGATATATTAGTGAGAATGATTATACTAAGATATTTTTTAAGGGTGGAAAAGTACTTAATATTAGTGCTCCATATAGTACTATTGATAGTCAAATTACAAAGTGTATTAAGATAGAAAAATTTATTAATAATATGAAGTTTAAAAAAGTTTACTAAAGGCTTATTTTATAAGGGAAAAAGATGAAAAAAATGATACTTTTTCCTTTATTTTTTTAGGGTAATATGGTATAATTATATGTATAGGAGTACATAAACTTGAAAAAGGTGATGATATGGGCAAAAAAATGACTTTAAAATGCAAATAAAAAAAATTAAGCTTCAAAATTATCGTAATTATGATAATTTTGAAATTGATTTGGGGCAAAATTTAAATATTATTATAGGAAATAATGCTCAAGGTAAAACTAATTTACTGGAATCAATTTATGTACTTGCTGTTACTAAGTCTTTTTTATCGATTAATGATAAAGGACTCATTAAATTTAATAATAAATTTGCTAAAATTAGTGGTGAAATTACTAATAATTTAAGTAGAAATAATAAATTAGAAATTATTTTTAGTGATAAGGGAAAAGTTGTTAAAGTTAATGGTAAAGAGATAAAGAAACTTAGTGATTATATTTCTATTGTTAATGTTATTATTTTTAGTACTGATAATATTAGGATATTTAAAGAAAGCCCTAATTCTAGGAGAAAGTATTTTAATATAGAGATTAGTCAAATTAATAAGAATTATTTAAAATATTTAAGTGAATATAATATTCTTTTAAAACAAAGAAATGAGTTTTTAAAGGTTATGAATATTAATAAAAAGAGTGATCTAGATTATTTAGATATTTTAAATGATAAATACGTAGATTTATCGATAGAGATATCTAATTATCGAAAGAGATATGTTGATGATATTAATGAGTATTTAAGTGATATGTTTAAGTATATTACTGGTATGGATGGATTAATACTTAAATATCATACGAATATTGATGAAGATAAAAGTGTATTTAAAGAAAAACTTATTAGTAATTTAAATAAGGAATTAATTTATAAGATGACTCTTATTGGTCCTAATAGAGATGATTTTTATTTTAAATTAGATGATAAAAATTTATCTTTATATGGTAGTCAAGGACAAATGAGAAGTGCGGTGCTTGCTTTAAAACTATCGGAAGTTAAATTATTTAATGATAAGACTGGTGATAGTCCAATACTTTTACTTGATGATATATTTAGTGAATTAGATATTGAGAAGAGAAATAATTTACTTAGTACTTTAAGTAATAATGTGCAGACTGTTATTACTACTACTGATATGGAAAATATCACGGAAGATATCAGAAAGAAAGCTAATGTTTATGAAATAGATGATGGAAATATTATTTCTATACAAAAAAATAATGAGGATGGTGAAGTAAATGGAAAATAATAATGAACATTATGATGCGTCGGATATTCAAGTACTTGAAGGACTTGAAGCCGTTAGAAAAAGACCAGGTATGTATATTGGTACTACTGATGTTAAAGGATTACATCATTTAGTATGGGAAATTGTTGATAATGCTATTGACGAATCACTAGCGGGTTATTGTAAAAATATTGAGGTTATAATTAATAAAGATAATTCAATTACTGTTAAGGATGATGGTAGAGGTATACCTACTGCGGTGCATCCTAAGACTGGTTTATCTACAGTTGAAACTGTTTATACAGTTTTACATGCAGGTGGTAAATTTGGTGGTGGAGGATACAAGGTATCTGGAGGACTACATGGTGTTGGTGCTTCTGTTGTTAATGCTTTAAGTAAATGGGTTGAAGTTAAAGTATATAAAAATGGCGAAGTCAATTTTATTAGGTTTGAAAATGGTGGACATACAGTAGAACCATTACATGTGATAGATAAATGTGATGAAAAGAGAACAGGTACTGTTGTTACATTTAAACCTGATCCTGAAATATTTGATACTGATGTTTATGATTATAATACTTTAATGGTTAGAATAAGAGAACTTGCTTTCTTAAATAAGGGACTATCTATTACTATTAGAGATGATAGAGATGAAGAAGATACTACTGGTGAGACCTTTTTATACGAAGGTGGTATTAGTGAGTATGTTAAATTTATTAACCAAGAGAAGACTCCTATTCATGAAGATATAATTCATCTTGAGGGTGAAGAAGATGGTGTACAATTTGAAGTTGCTATGCAATATAATACTAGCTATAATGAGAATATTTATTCCTTTGTTAATAATATTAATACTCATGATGGTGGTACTCATGAAGAAGGTGTAAGAAGAGCTTTAACGAGGGTTATTAATAGTTATGCTAGGAAAACTGGTATGCTTAAGGAAAAAGATGAATCTTTAACTGGTGATGATGTTAAAGAAGGATTAACAATGATTATTTCATGTAAGCATCCTAATCCACAGTTTGAAGGTCAAACTAAAGGTAGACTTGGTAACTCGGAAGTAAGAAAACTTGCTGATAGCGTATTTTCTCAAGGTTTTGAAAGATTTTTAATGGAAAATCCTGAGGATGCTAAACTTATTGTTAATAAGGCAATGCTTGCTTGTAGGGCAAGAAATGCTGCGAGAAAGGCTAGAGAAATAACAAGAAAAAGTGAAATGGCTACGACTAATTTCTTTGGTAAGTTATCTGATTGTAAGAGTAAGGATCCTAAAGTATCTGAGATATTTATAGTCGAGGGAGATAGTGCAGGTGGTTCTGCTAAAAAAGGTAGAGACTCAATGACGCAAGCTATTCTTCCACTTAGAGGTAAGATTCTTAATGTTGAAAAAGCTAGACTTGATAGAGCATTATCTAATGAAGAAATTAGAACAATTATTACGGCTTTTGGAACTGGTATAGGAGAAGAATTTGATTTATCTAAACTTAGATATGATAAGATTATTATTATGACTGATGCCGATGTTGATGGCTCTCATATTAGAGTTCTTTTGCTTACTTTATTCTATAGATTCTTTAAGCCTATTGTGGAAGCAGGTCATGTATATGCTGCTCAACCACCACTATTTTGTATAAAACATGGTAAAACAATTAAATATGTTTTAAATGAAGAAGAAAGAGATAAATATTTAGCTACATTAAACCCTAATACTAAGGTTGATATTGCTCGTATGAAAGGTTTAGGAGAAATGGATGCTGAAGAATTAAATGAAACTACTATGGATATTAATAAGAGAGTTTTAAGAAAGATAACTGTTGATGACTGTGTAGCTGCTGATGCTATCTTTGAGAAACTTATGGGTGATGAAGTTGAACCTAGAAGAAAGTTTATTGAAGAAAATGCTGTTTATGTACAGAATTTAGATGTATAAGGAGGTAATTTGGGATGGAAGAAGAAAATAAAAATGATGTATATGATGAAGAACTAGAAAAAGTTAATGTTTCAAGTGATTTTAATGGTTATTTTCATGAAAGAGATAGTCTTGCTGAGAATAATATTGTTGATGAAGTTAAAACTTCTTTTCTAGAATATTCAGTTAGTGTTATTAAATCGAGAGCTTTACCTGACCTTAGAGACGGTTTAAAGCCTGTTCATAGACGTATTTTATGGTCGATGTATGAAAGTGGTTATACTCCTGATAAACCTCACAGAAAGAGCGCTAAAACAGTCGGAGAGGTTATGGGTAATTACCATCCTCATGGTGATAGTTCAATATATGAAGCAATGGTTCGTATGGCCCAAGATTTTAGTCAAAGATGTATGCTTATTGATGGTCATGGTAACTTTGGTAATATTGAGGGTGATGGAGCCGCTGCTATGCGTTATACGGAGTCGAGGTTATCCAAATTATCATTAGAATTACTTCGTGATATTAATAAAGATACTGTTGATATGGATGATAACTTTGATGCTACGAGAAAAGAACCTTCGGTACTTCCTAGTAGATTTCCTAATGTACTTGTTAATGGTACAATGGGTATTGCTGTTGGTATGGCAACAAATATTCCTCCACATAACTTGGGTGAAGTAATTGATGGCTGTGTTGCCTATATTGATAATCCTGATATTGATACTTTAGGATTAATGCAGCATATTAAAGGACCAGATTTTCCTACTGGTGGTGTGATTCTTGGTAATTCTGGTATTAAAAAAGCTTATGATACTGGAAGAGGTACAATAACGATTAGAAGTAGGGCGACGATTGAAGATGAAGGTAATCATCAAAATATTGTTATTACTGAGGTTCCTTACGGTGTTAATACAATGGAACTTAAGAATAGAGTTGCAGAACTTGTTCATAATAAAATTATTGATGGAATTTCTGACTATCATACTGATTTAAAAAATGGTGTTAAAATTACTATTACTTTGAAGAAAGATGCTAATGCTCAGGTTGTTCTAAATAATTTATATAAGCATACTAATTTTCAAATATCTTATGGTATTATCTTCTTAATGCTTGATGGGTTAACTCCTAAAACTTTAGGACTTAAGGATATTATATCTAAATATATTGATCATCAAAAAGAAGTTATTATTAGAAGAACCCGTTTTGATCTTGCTAAGGCTGAAAAGAGAGTTCATATTTTAGAAGGGTATAAGATAGCTCTTGATAATATTGATGAAGTTATTCAAATTATTAAGAATGCTGAAAGTGATGTTGAAGCTAAGCAAAAACTTATTTCGAGATTTAATTTAACTGAAGTTCAATCTGATGCTATTCTAGAATTAAAACTTCGTAGATTAACTGGTTTAGAAAGAGATAAGATAGAAAATGAACTTGCAGAACTACTTAAAACTATTGAAGAATTAAAGGCTATCCTTGCTGATACACAAAAGGTTCTTAATATTATTAAAGAGGAAATGCTTGAAATTAAGAGTAGATTTGCAGATGAAAGAAGAACCTCTATTGATATGACGGCGATTGATTATATTGATGATGAGTCTTTAATACCTGTGGAAAACAGTGTTATTACTCTTACTAATAAGGGTTATATTAAGAGACTTGCTTCTGATACTTATAAAACACAAAATCGTGGTGGTATGGGAATTAAAGGAATGACTACGAATGAAGAAGATTTTGTAGAGCATATGATCAATGCTACTACCCATGATTATATATTGATGTTTACTAATAGAGGTAAGGTATATAGAATTAAAGGGTATGAGATTCCAGAGTTTAGCAGGCAATCTAAAGGTCTTCCTATTATTAACTTGCTTTCACTTGAGAAAGATGAAAAGGTTACATCACTTCTTAAGATTTCTAATGATGACGAGTATAAATACTTAGTATTTGCTACGAAGAGTGGTCTTATTAAGAGAACTGACATTGCAGAATTTGATAGTATAAGGAATAATGGTAAGAAATTTATTACCTTAAGAGAAGATGATGAACTTGTTTCTGTTAAGAAAACTACTGGTAATAATGAAATTCTTATGGCAGGATCTAATGGTAGAATGGTTAGATTTAAAGAAGATAGTGTTAGAGTTATGGGAAGAGGAGCTACTGGAGTTAAAGGTATTAACTTAGAAGGTGGATATCTTGTTGGTATGGAAGTAGCTAATGAAAATGAGAATATTCTTGTTGTTACGGAAAAGGGTTATGGTAAAAAGACTCCAACTTCTGAATATAGATTAACTAATAGAGGTGGAAAAGGTGTTAAAACGCTTAATGTTACTGATAAGAACGGTTCATTAGTTACATTTAAGTCTGTTGATAGTGATAAGGATATTATGATTATAACTGATTCTGGTATTGTTATTAGATTGGATTCTGATAAGATTTCTACCATGAGTAGGGTTACACAAGGAGTTAGACTTATCAATCTTAAGGAAAATAGTCTTGTTAGTTCAGTGGCCCTTGTTGATAAAGAAAATTCTGAAGAAATTATTGATGCTGCTGAATCTGTTGAAAATAGTGATAATGATAACGAAGAGAGTAATTAATACTCTCTTTTATTATTAGAATTATTTCCCGGGAAATAATTCTAATAGATAATTTTTAATAATATTAAAAAAATTGAATAGTTACCTGTTGATATAAATATTTCATAATGGGAAATATTTTATGTAAATTACTGTAAATAAGCATAAAGCTATTAATTATTTCCTGGGAAATAATTAATAGCATACAAATGTTTGCCTTTGCTTTTTTGTTGATTTTTTTAGTTAAATGTAGTATATTCTTGTTGATACAACATTAATTAGTGGAACCAGGTCAGGGATGGAAATCAGCAGCCTTAACATTCTATTAATGTGTGTATCTTTTTTTATGTTCCACGTGGAACATAAATATACACACTAATTTTTTTTTTATAGATTTACTTAAACTTTATATATCTTATGTTTAATTTAAAAATAAAATTTTTTACATATCATTTATCTCTTATGTTCCACGTGAAACATAAGTTTATTTTATTTATTTCAAAATATAATTTTTTTTTATTATTTTATTAATTTAAAATGTGTTAATTTTAAATATGATTTCATGTTCCACGTGGAACATGAATATCATCAAATATGGTTAATCTTATTATTTTAAATATTTAAAGTGATTAGTTTTTACTTGATCTATATCTTTTTATTTAATAAATGTTTATTTTTTATATAATTATTATTTCATGTTTCACGTGGAACATGAATATTCACACTAATTTTTTTGATAGAATTATTTATACTATATATATTTTTTGTTTAATTATTATTTTTGCCTTATGTTCCACGTGAAACATAAGAATATTTTATTTACTATAAATTACATTTTTTTTTATTATTTAATTAATTTAAAATGTGTTAATTTTAAATATGATTTCATGTTCCACGTGGAACATGAATATTCCTAGATATGGAAATTATATTATTTATAATATTTAAATAATTAATTTTGACTTGATCTATTTTTTTTATTTAAGGATCATTGCTCTTTTTTTATACTATTTCATGTTCCACGTGGAACATGAGTAATTTGATTATTAGTAGACTTCATATTTGTTTCTAATGATAACTTATTATGTTGATAACTGTTGATTGTGAGATAAATGCATGTTAATATTCTTATATGTTCCACGTGGAACATGAGTAGGTGATGTTGATGGATGATTATTTTATGAATATAGCTTTAGAAGAAGCTAAATTAGCTTATGAAATTGGAGAGATTCCTGTGGGTTGTGTTATTGTTAGAAATAATGTCATTATTGCTAAGTCTCATAATTGTAAAGAAAGTAAGAAGAATTCTGTTATGCATGCTGAGTTGCTGGCTGTTGATAGAGCATGCCAGGTTGTTGGAAATTGGCGACTAGATGATTGTATTCTATATACTACATTAGAACCTTGTATGATGTGTATGGGAGCTATTATAGAAAGTAGAATACCTAAGGTTTTTTATGGAGCAAAATGTAAGAGCGAACAAATGTATGATGCTGATAAAATTTCTGCCAAGAAAATTACCATTGTTAATGTTCGGGATGAGCGGTGTTCAACTATTTTGAGTGATTTTTTTAAAAATAAAAGGAAAAAATAATTATTTCCTTTATTTTTATGATATAATTATTTCGATAGTTACATGGAGGTGAGGTTTATGAGTTATTTGGCATTATACAGAAAATATCGACCTTCTGATTTTGATAGTGTTTATGGACAAGAAGAGGTTGTTACTGTTATTAAAAATGCTATTCTTAATAATAAGATTTCCCATGCTTATCTTTTTAGTGGACCTAGAGGAACTGGCAAAACTACTATTGCTAAAATTATTGCTAAACTTGTTAATTGTGAACATTTAGAGAATGGTAAACCATGTGGAAAATGTTATAATTGTCTTAATTTTTCTAATAGTAATGATATTGTTGAAATTGATGCTGCTTCAAATAATGGTGTTGATGAAATTCGAGAGATAAGAGATAAGATTAATCTTGTACCTAGCAATGCTAAATTTAAGGTTTATATTGTTGATGAGGTTCATATGCTTACTAATCAAGCTTTTAATGCGCTTCTTAAGACTTTAGAGGAACCTCCGAGTCATGTGATTTTTATATTGGCTACGACGGAGCCTCATAAAATTCCTTTGACTATTGCTTCTAGGTGTCAAAAGTTTAGATTTTCTAAAATTGATGATAATAAGGTTGTTGATAGATTAAAAGAAATTTCAAAATTAGAAAATATTTCTTGTGATGATGATGCTTATTATGAAATTGCTAGACTTTCAGATGGATGTATGAGAGATGCTATTAATCTTCTTGACCAATTAGTGGCTTATTCTGATTCTCATATTACTTTGGAGGATATTTATAAAGTTAATGGAGCTGTGTCTTATAATGATATTAATGAACTTCTAAATTATATTTATAGTAATGATAAGACTAAAATTATTGAATTTGTTGATAATTTTGATAAATCTGGTAAAGAAATTAATAAGTTTATTGAGGAATTGATAATTTATATTAAGGATATTATTTTGTATAAAAATGCGGGATTTTTATCAAATATTAAGGTTAAGAATGAGAATATAAAAGTTATTTCTGATGCTTTTTCAGATAAAATACTATATATGCTTGTGGATATGCTTAATAGTACTCAAAATAGTGTTAAAACATCATCACATGGTTCGATATTGTTTATGACTTCTATTCTTAATTTTGCTGAAAAGATTAATGCCCAGGAACATTTTAGTGATCCTATAAAACAAGAAAACAGTGTTGTTAATAAGAATGAAATTACTTCGAATGGTTTTAATATTGCAAATAAAATTATTTCCCGGGAAATAATTTTGGATGAAAAGGTTGTTGATAGTAGCAATATTTCTGTACTTAAGATTGATTTAGATGGAAGAATTAATAATACTTTAGCAGGAGCTTCTAAAGATATTTTGAAGATGTTTAAAAGTAAATGGAATTTAATTAGTGATTATTTATTTGATGAAAAGTATTCTTCGGTATGTGGTTTACTTAAGGATTCTAATGTTGTTGTTTCTTCTAGTGAATATATTATTATTTCTAATAAGTTATCTTCTGTGGCATCTAGAATTAATTATAATAGTGAAATTATAGAAGAATTACTTGAAAAAATTTTTGATAGTAAAGTTAAAGTAGTAGCGGTTTCTGAGGAAGAATGGTCTAAAATTAAAAGTGAATATATTAATAATATTAAAAATGGTAAAAAATATGTTGTTTTGGAATTGAATGAAAAGGTTGAAAATGAAAAAGAGAAAACTCCAGTGGATGATTTGATTGATTTAGTTGGAGAAAATGTTATTGAATATAAATAATAAAGGAGAATGATTAAAATGAATATGCAAAGTTTAATGATGCAAGCTAAAAAGATGCAAAAGGATATTGAAAAGTCACAAAAGGAACTTGAAAATAAGGAGTATACTGGTAAATCTCAGTTTGTTAGCGTTACTATTAGTGGTTCTAATAAGTTATTATCTGTTAAGATTGATATGGATGAATTATCTAATGATGATAAGGAAATGCTTGAGGATATGATATTAGTTGCGGTTAATGATGCTATTAATCAGATGGAAAAAGATAAGGAAGAAAAGTTTGGCAAATATGGTCAAATGTTTAATGGTTTGATGTAATTATGTTTCCTAGTTGTATTAATGATATTATTGAGTCTTTTAAGGACTTACCTGGTATTGGGGAAAAGACTGCTGAAAGACTTGCTTTTTCTCTTATTAATTTTGATAAGGATAGACTTACTTCTTTTTCTGATGCTATTATTGCGGTTAGAGATAAGATTAAATATTGTAGTGTGTGTGGTAATATTACTGATAATGATAAATGTAGTATTTGTAATGATACCAATAGAAATTCAAAAATTATATTTGTTGTGGAAAAAGCTAAAGATATTTCTTTATTTGAAAAGATTAATGTTTTTAATGGTAGATATCATGTTTTAGGAGGATTAATTTCTCCATTAGATGGAATTGGTCCTGAAGATGTTAATATTGATAATTTGATAAAGAGAATTGATAGTGATAATGTTGAGGAGATTATTTTGGCTTTAAAGCCTTCGATTGAAGGAGAGACGACAATGCAGTATATTAAGAAAGTTCTTGAGGGTAAGAATGTTAAGGTTACAAGAATTGCCACGGGCATTCCTATGGGAACGGATATTGAATATATTGATGCCATGACTTTAGAATTTGCATTAGAAGGTAGAAAAGATATATAATTTTTATTAATTCATATATTTTATTGGTGAAATATATGTTAAAAATTATTTTAGATAGTTTATTTTTGATTATAAAGAAATTTATTTATAGTGTACTTGTTATTTATGCTTTTAATATGATTATATATCCTGTGGGAATTATTATTCCGATGAACTTTTTTACGATTATTACGATTATGATATGTGGATTTCCTGCTGTTATTGGATTTTCATTATTTTGTTTATTTATTATGTAAGAGGGTGATGTTTATGTTAGAAGATTTTAAAGATAGTCAAAATCTTGCTTATAGTATTTTGAATAATGCTATATCTAGTAATAAAATTTCGCATGCATACTTATTTGATTGTAATGAAAATCCTGATGCTATGAAAATTGCTTTATCTTTTGCTAAGATGATTATTTGTAATGATATTAATGACGAAGATGATAGGGTAAATATATGCAGACGTATTGATGATGGTAATTATCTTGATATTAAGATTATTGAATCTGATGGTATATGGATAAAAAAAGATGAACTTATTAATCTTCAAAATGAGTTTAGTAAGAGGGCTATTGAAGGTAAGAAGAAAATTTATATTATTAATGAAGCGGAAAAGATGAATGTTCAAACAGCTAATTCGATACTTAAATTTTTAGAGGAGCCTGTTGATGATATTGTGGCTATACTGCTTGTTAATAATATTAACTTAGTTCTTCCAACGATTATTTCTAGATGTCAGGTTATTAAGCTTAATAAAAAAAAATATGCATTAACTAGTAATGAAAACTTTTTTTATTTGTTTTCTAACTCTAAATATGGTAAAATATCTTTTGATGAGGCAAGTAGTATTATTGATGATGTGGTTAATTTTGCTTTTTTTATGGAAAAAAATGGACTTGATTCTATTATTTATTCTAAGAAAATTTGGCATAACGTTTTTAAGGATAGAGAGGCTAGTATTATGGCTATGGAACTTCTAATCAATTTATACGTTGATATTGTTAGATATAAAGCCGGAGTGGATGTTAATTTTTATAAAGATAAAATTGATATTATAGATGTTATTGCTTCTTATAATGATTTAAATAGGATTGCTAAGAAGGTTGATATTTTGATTGAAGCCAAAAACAATCTTAAAAGAAATTTAAATATTAATTTACTTATTGATAAACTTATTATAGATATGTGTGGTGATTTATGATGAAAATTGTTGGTGTTAAGATTAATGATTGTGGTAAAGTTTTTTATTATGATAGTAATGGTTATAATTTAAAAAAAAACCTAACGGTTATTGTTAATAATGATAAAGGTCTTCAATTTGCTAAGGTTGTTGATATCATTGATGTAGATAGTGCTGATGAATATGATAAAGTTATTAGAATTGCTAGTAAAAGTGATTATCTTAAGCATTTGAGTAATTTAAGAGATGCTGAAAAGGCTCTGATAAAGTGTAAGAAACTTGCGAATAAAGAAGGTCTTAATATGACTATTCTTGATGCTACTTATAATTTTGATAAGACGCAGCTTTTATTTAGATTTTTATCTGATGAAAGAGTTGATTTTAGAAATCTTGCAAGAGAACTTGGAGCTAAATTTAAAACGAGAATTGAACTTAGACAAATTGGTATTAGAGATAAAGCTAAAGAAGTTGGTGGATTTGGGCCATGTGGAAGACTTTTATGTTGTAGTACTTTTTTAACGAATTTTGATACTGTTTCTATTAGTATGGCTAAGAATCAGGGGCTTGCTCTTAATCCTAGTAAGATTAATGGGGTTTGTGGTAGACTATTATGTTGCCTTAATTATGAAAATGATGCTTATTCTGTAGCTAGAAAAGATGTTCCTGAAGTCGGGAAAAAGGTTATTGTTGATGGTAATGAAGGAAAGGTTATTACTTCTAATCCATTAGTGGGTAAATATAAAGTATTAATTGATAATGAAGTAGTGGAAGTTGATGTAAATGCTAGTAAGGAATAATTTGCTTAATTATAAGGATAAATATATTTTTCAGGATACAGATTATTTTAAGATGTCACTTGATAGTTTATTGTTATCTCAGTTTGTTACTATTAATTTGAGAGATAAGAAGATTCTTGATATTGCTACGGGTAATGCTCCTATTCCAATGCTTTTGACTTTTAGAACTAAGGCTCATATATGGGGGGTTGAGCTTAATAAAGAGGTTCATTTACTTGGTAGAATTTCTGTATCAGAAAATAAAATGAAGAATCAGGTAACGCTTATTCATGATGATGCAAAGAATTTGGTTAATTCTTTTGAATCTGATTTTTTTGATGTTATTACTTGTAATCCTCCGTACTTTAAGACGAAAAATGCTGAATTTGAAAATGATAATGATGTTAAAGCAATGGCAAGACATGAGAGAACTTTAGAACTTGAAGATGTTTTTAGAGTTAGTAAGTATTTGCTTAAAAATAATGGTAAGCTTGCTATTGTTCATAGAACGGAAAGACTTATGGAAATTATTGAAGTAATGAAAAAATATAGTTTTGAGATGAAAAAGATTAGGTTTGTTTATCCGAATAAAGATAAGAATAGTGATTTGGTTTTAATTGAATGTGTGTTAAATGGTAAACCTAGTCTTAAGATGTTACCTCCTTTATTTGTTTATAAAGCAAAAGGTATATACTCTGATGAAGTTAAAGCTATGTTTGGAGAGTGATTTTGATGGTTCAAAATAGTTATGATGATAGTGCTACTTTATATTTGATTAGTACTCCTATTGGTAATTTGGATGATATGACTTATAGGTCAGTTAAGATACTTGAAGAAGTTAGTGCTATTTTTTCAGAGGATACGAGAGTTACTCTTAATTTAATTAATTATTTGGGTATTAAGAAAAAACTTATCCCTCTTCATGAACATAATGAGGATACTGCTAAAGAAAAAGTACTTGATTATTTAAAAAGAGGAGAGAGTGTTGCTTTAGTTACTGATAGGGGTACTCCTATTATTAGTGATCCGGGTTTTAAAACTAGTGAATATATTATTAAAAATGGATATAATGTAGTGGCACTACCTGGGGCTACAGCTTTTGTACCTGCTCTTATTACTTCTGGTATTGCTCCGCAGCCTTTTTTGTTTTATGGATTTTTAAATAGTAATGATACTAAAAGAAAAAAAGAGTTAGAGAAACTATCTGATAATAAGTGTACTATGATTTTTTATGAGGCTCCTCATAGGATTATGAAAACTCTTGATTTGATGTTAGATGTATTAGGAGATAGAAATATTAGTATATCGAGAGAAATCACGAAGAAGTTTGAAAGTATTTATCGAGGTAAGATTAGTGAAGTTAAGAGTATTATTCCTGAAAAGGGAGAATTTGTTATAATTATTGAAGGTTCTTCAGATAATAATATTGATGAGTCTTTGAGTATAGTTGATGCTGTTAATTTATATATTAAGGCGGGATTACCTGTAATGGACTCTATTAAGAGAGTGGCTAAAGAACGTGGTATTCCTAAAGGAGAAGTATATAAAGAATATCATAAGGGAGAGTGAGTATTATGAAGTTAGTAGTGGGTCTTGGTAATCCTGGTAAGGAATATAAGAATACAAGACATAATATTGGTTTTAATTTACTTGATAGTATTGCTAGTAATAATGGGTATTCTTTTAAGAAAGATAAGAAATTTAACTGTGAAATATGTGAGACTAATATTAATGGTGAGAAAGTTTTATTAGTTAAACCTCTTTCTTTTATGAATTTATCTGGTACGGTTGTTAGTAAGATAGTTTCTTTTTATGATATAAATATAAGTGATATTCTTGTTATTCAAGATGATTTAGATATGGAATTTGGTAAGATTAGAATTGTATTTGATAGTTCTAGTGGTGGTCACAATGGTATTAAGAATATTACTGAGTGTCTTGGTAGTCAGAAATATACGAGGTTAAAGATCGGTATTTCTAATAATAAAGATATGGATACTAAGGATTATGTTCTAGGTAAGTTTAGTAAAGATGATATTAAAATCTTAGAACATATTTATGATAAACTTGATAATATTATAAATGATTTTATAGATATGGATATAGATAAATTAAAACAGAAATATAATAGTATGAATAATAATTAGATACAAGTATTTGTATCTTTTTGGTGTGTGGAAAGGAGGAAATAATATGGCTTTTTTTGATGGCTTATTTAATATAAATAGTAAGAATGATTATAGTATTATAGGTTTAAATAAAGAACTTAATAGTATTTTTATTTATGATTATTTTTGTAAATATAAGAGAAATATACTTGTATTTTGTAATTCTTTATATGAAGCTAATGATATTTATAATAGACTTTCTTGTTATACTGATAAGGTTTTATTTTTTCCGATGGATGATTTTATTGCTAGTGAAGCTACTTCGATTAGTCCTGAATTTATGATAGAAAGACTTAGTACTTTAAATAAATTATGTGATGATGATAAATATGTTGTTGTTACGAATATGACTGGTATGCTTAGGTATTTACCTAGTAAAGAATTATATAAATCTAAGTTTATTAGTTTATCTAAGAGTGATAGTATTGATAGGGATAAATTTATTAATGATTTATATGAACTTGGATATATAAACGCTCCTTTAGTTAGTAAAAGTGGAGAGATGGCTATTAGGGGATATGTTATTGATATTTTTCCTATTGGTGAAGAGTCTCCGGTTAGAATTGAGTTTTGGGGTGATGATATTGATAGTATTAAATACTTTGATTTGGAGACGCAGCTTTCTAATGAAGAAATTAATAGTATTAATATTTATCCTTTTACGGAGTTTTTAATTGGCAAGAAAATAGATGATGATGTTATTAGAAAACAGAAGTATTTACTTAATTATTCTAATGATGTAGATGGTTTATGGGGATACTTAGATGATGTAGTAATGTTTTATTATGATTATAATCAGATTACTACTAGTTATTCACTTCTTAGAGAGACGATACTTGGGTATGATGAAGAGATTAATGATAGTATTAAGACTAATTATATGTATGATATAGATGATATTAAGATAAAAGATGTTATTTATATGATGGATATTGATAATTTAGTTGATAAAAAGATTAAAAGTTACAGTTATTTATCTTTTAATATTGATAATTATGCTGGTAATTTTGAGAAGATTAAGGTTGATTTAGATAAGTATTTACTTAAGGGTAAGACTATTATTTTATGTATAGATAAGAAACAGGTAGTTAAAAGAATTGTTAGTTATTTAGATATTAATGATGATGTTATATTAACTAATGAAAGTGAGATTATTAGGGGTAAAGTTAATATTATTAATAAGTATATTACAAATGGTTTTATGTATGAGGACTATGTTGTAATATCTGTTAATGATTTATTTGGTAAGATAGAGGAAAAGAAAAAGAGTAAGAATAAGTTTAGAGTTGGTACAAAAATTAGTAATATTGATAATTTGGTTAAGGGTGACTATATTGTTCATATTGATCATGGTATTGGTATTTATGGAGAACTATGTTCTCTTACGAAGAATGGGTTAAAGAAAGATTATATTAAGCTTATTTATGCTGATGGTGATGTTTTATATTTACCAGTAGAAAAGATTGATAAGATTAGTAAGTTTAGTGCTTCTGATGGGGCTTTAGTTAGACTTGATAGTTTATCATCTGATAACTGGGAGAAGAAAAAAGCTAGAGTTAGAAAGAAATTAGAGAGTATTGCTGG
>DFLL01000045.1 GCA_002375205.1 Caryophanales bacterium UBA3620 | reverse complement strand
GAAAGAAATTAGAGAGTATTGCTGGAGACTTAATGAAGTTATCAGTAGAGAGGGAAATGGCTAAAGGATATGCTTTTTCAGTAGATGATGAGAATCAGATTATGTTTGAGAGTAAATTTCAGTATGAACCTACTTCGGATCAGATAAGAGCAACAGAAATTATTAAGAAGGCTATGGAAAGTGATAAGCCGATGGATATGCTTTTATGTGGTGATGTTGGTTATGGTAAGACAGAGGTTGCTTTTAGGGCTATCTTTAAGGCCGTTAATGATGGTAAACAGGTTGCTTATTTATGCCCAACGACTATTTTATCTAATCAGCAATATAATTCAGCATTAGATAGATTTAGTGATGTTCCGGTTAATATTGCTTTACTTAATAGATTTACTAGTGTTAAGAAACAGAATGAAATTTATAGTAAATTAAAAGAAGGTAAGATTGATATTTTATTTGGTACACATAAGTTATTAAATGATAAGGTTGATTTTAAGGACTTAGGATTACTTATTATTGACGAGGAGCAGAGATTTGGTGTTGTTCATAAAGAGAAGATTAAGAGATATAAGAATAATATTGATGTATTAACTCTTAGTGCTACGCCTATTCCGAGAACTCTTCAGATGTCGATGTCTGGGGTTAGAGGACTAGCTCTTATTGAGACTCCTCCAGAAAAGAGAAGACCTATTCAGACTTATGTAATACCTGAGAATAAGAATATTATTAAGGATGCTATCTATAAAGAGTTATCTCGTGGTGGTCAAGTATTTATGCTATGTAATAATATTGATAAACTTGATAGTAGAATCTCCTTTATTAATGATATAGTACCGGAAGCTAAAGTAAGATATGCTCATGGTAGAATGAGTAAAGAAGATATTGAAGATGTTATGAGTGATTTTATTAATCATGAATTTGATATTTTACTATGCACTACTATTATTGAGACTGGCATTGATATACCGAACGTGAATACTTTAATTATTCTTGATGCTGATAGATTTGGTTTATCGCAACTTTATCAGATTAGAGGTAGAATTGGTAGAAGTGATAGGATAGGTTATGCATATCTTATGTATGATAATAGAAAAGAACTTAATGATTTAGCTGTTAAGAGACTTAATACTATTAAAGAATTTACGGAACTTGGTAGTGGTTTTAAGATTGCTATGAGAGATTTATCGATAAGAGGTGCTGGTGATATTCTTGGTAGTGAACAGTCTGGTTTTATTGATAGTATTGGTATTGATTTATATTTAAAAATGCTTAAAGAAGAAGTTGATAAATTAAAGGGTATTAAGATAGAAGAAGAAGATACTAATATTAAGCCTTTAATCGAAGTTGAAACACATATTACTAATGAATATGCTCCAGATGATGAGATTAAGATTGAGATTCATAAGATGATTAATGATATTAATAGTGAAGAGGATATTATTAATCTTAAGAATGTACTTGAAGATAGATTTGGTAGGGTTACTGATGAGATGGTTATTTATATGCATGAGGAATGGTTTGAAAAGCAGGCTAAGATACTTGGTATTAAGGAATCAAAACAGTCTAAGAACTTTATAGAAGTAGTGCTACCTGTTGTTGCTTCTTCTAAAATAGATGGAGAGAAGTTATTCTTTGATGCTTATGATATTAATAAGAACTTTAAGTTTTCTTATAAAGATAAAAAGATTCATATATTACTTGATATTACTAAAAATGAGAAACATTTCATTTATTATTTAAATGAATTGTTTGATAAGATTATTAAAGAAATAGAGAAGAATTAGAGATAATATTTATCTTTAATTTTTTTATATTATTTGTATAAATATTTAGTTATATGGAAGAATATAAAAGAGAAAGTTAAAGGTGATATTAATTGAAGACTACTGGTGTTATTAGAAGAATTGATGAACTAGGTAGAATTGTTATTCCTAAAGAGATTAGAAAGAATCTTAGAATTAAGAATGGAGAAAGTTTAGAGGTATTTGTTGAAGGAGATTCTATAGTACTTAAAAAATATTCTCAGTTAGAGAATATTGAGAGTGTATCTGTTGATTATGTAGAGGCTTTTAATCAGATTATTAAACATAATATTATTGTTACGGATAGAGATAAAGTTATTGCAGTAGCTGGTCCTTTAAAGAAGAAATATTTAGGTAAAGAGATTAATGAATTTACTGAGAGAAGTATTGATAGAAGAGATTCTTTTTCCGAAAAACAAAAGAAGATGTTTAGTGTTATTGAGGGTGTTGAGGATAATGGTTATTATACTTTTACTTCAATAGTGGATAATGGTGATGCTATTGGGAGTGTTATTATTATTAGTACGGATACTCCTATTACTGATGTTGAAGATAAGATGGGGATTATTTTATCTAAATTACTTAGTAAACAATTCATAGATTAAAGTCTATGATTTTTTTGTTTATCAACAATACCTGTTGATAGAAGGCTTTTTTAATACTGGGCTATGGAGTATTTACTTGTTAATCCGGGAAGCGAAGCGGTTAAATAAAAAAAGTTAGTTGCAGACGACAAAATTCTATTTTTTTATATTTTTGTCTTTTCGAGACGACAAAATGGCTACTTGAAGAATAAAAAAGTATTGTAAAATATATAATTATATGGTAAAATCTTGTTGTAAAGCGATGAAGGAAAGAGTAATATTAAGTATTTTATAGAGAGTCTATGATGGTGGAAAATAGATAATGAAAGGTATTATAAATGGTTCTGGAGCTGTTATATCTAATAGGTGTAAACGGTAGCGCGTTATAGCTTAATGAGTTAAAGAAGTAAGGTGGTACCACGGATATATTTCGTCCTTTGTGTTACTATCTTTTTTTATGGAGATGATTATTATGAGCAAATTTGAAAAGGTTAAAGAAGAAGTATTTGAGAGAGATATTCCTGATGGTAATTATGGTGATATAATTTTACCTAAAAGGAGTACTAAATATTCTGAGGGATATGATTTTTATAGTATTCTTGATTTTACTTTAAATCCAGGAGAGAGAAAAGTTATTCCTACTGGTATTAAGTGTATGATGGAAGATAATGAATATTTAGCTATTTATATAAGAAGTATTCTTGGTTTTAAATATAACATTCGGATGTGTAATCAGGTAGGTATTATTGATAAAGAATATTATGGGAATAAAGAGAATGATGGTCATATTATGGTAGCTCTTAAAAATGATGGAGATAAGGTATTAGAGATAAAGAAGGGAGATAGGTTTGTTCAAGGTATATTTACTCCTTACTTTATTACTGATGATGATATGGCTATAGGGGATAGAATAGGTGGTATTGGTAGTACGAATGGAGATGAAAAAGATGAATAAAAAGTTTTATATTAGTACGGCAATTGCTTATACTAGTGCTAAACCGCATATTGGTAATACTTATGAGATAGTTCTAACTGATGCTATTGCTAGGTATAAGAGACTTAGTGGCTATGATGTTTATTTTCAGACTGGTACTGATGAACATGGTGAAAAGATAGAGATTAAGGCTAAAGAAAAAGGGGTTAGTCCACAGGAATATGTTGATGAAGTTGCTAGTGAGATTAAAAATATTTGGGATATTATGAATACTAGTTATGATAGATTTATTAGAACTACGGATAAGAATCATGAAAGAGTAGTACAAGATATTTTTAAGAAGTTATATGATCAAGGAGATATTTATAAAGGTGAATATAAGGGACTTTATTGTACTCCTTGTGAATCATTCTGGACTGAGAGTCAACTAGTAGATGGAAAATGTCCTGATTGCGGTAGAGAAGTTCATGAGTCTAGTGAAGAAGCATATTTCTTAAGAACTAGTAAGTATTCTAAATGGCTTGAAGAATATATTGAAAGTCATCCTGGTTTTATTGAACCAGAATCTAGAAAGAATGAAATTATGAATAATTTTATTAAACCAGGACTACAGGATTTATGTGTATCTAGAACTTCTTTTAAATGGGGTATTCCTGTATCTTTTGATACTAATCATGTAGTCTATGTATGGATAGATGCACTATCTAATTATATTACTTTCTTAGGATATAATGTAGATGGAGAGTGTAGTGAAGAATTTAAGAAATATTGGCCATGTGATGTACATATTATTGGTAAAGATATTCTTAGATTTCATACGATATACTGGCCTATTATGCTTCATTTATTAGGATTAGAACTTCCTCATAAGATATTTGGTCATCCATGGCTACTATTTAGTAATGATAAGATGAGTAAGAGTAAGGGTAATATTACTTATGCTGATGATTTAGTTAATGAGTTTGGAGTAGATGCAGTTAGATTTTATATGCTACATGAGATTCCTTTTGCTTCAGATGGTAATTATACGAGAGAATTATTAATAGAGGCTATTAATAGTAATCTAGCTAATGTTGTTGGAAATTTAGTTAATAGGACGATTGGCATGGCTAATAAATATTTTGATGGTATTATTACTAATACTAATACTTGTGAAGATATTGATACTGAGTTTAAGAATTATGTACTTGGTAAGAAGTGTATTATCGATGAAAAAATGAATAATCTTAGAGTAGCGGATGCATTAGAAGAAGTTATAGATTTATTTAGAAGATGTAATAAGTATATTGATGAGACTACTCCTTGGGTACTTGCTAAAGATGATAGTAGGAAAGATAGACTTAATACTGTTATCTATAATTTAGTTGAAGGTATTAGAATAGGTGCAGTACTATTACAAGCCTTTATGCCTGAGACTAGTGAAAAGATCTTTTATCAGATTAATACTGAGTTAAAGAGTTTTGATAGTATAGAAGAATTTGGTGGATATATGTCTGGTACTAAGGTTAATAATCCTGAAGTATTATTTCAAAGAATAGAGAACTAGTTTCTCTTTTTTTGATGTAAATGGATGTGTAAAATTAAAAAAATGATATTTACAGAATAATAAATGTATGATATATTTTGAGAGTAGTGCCCTAAAAAGAAGAAAAGGAGATAGAAGGGTTATGCTTAAGACTAGGGATATTTATATAGAAGTACTTTCTAGTATATTTATATTGTTATTAGCGGTTTTAGCTTTATTTAATAAGAATAGTATTGATTATACTTATTTAGGTTTTATTTTTATTCTTATTTTAAAATTTTGTCTTGAAAGATTTAGAAAATAATTGTACTATGATTATAGTATAATTTTTTTATTGGAGGTAAAGATATGTATATAGATACACACTGTCATTTATATAAAGAATACTATAATAATATAGATGATGTTATTAGAGAGAGTATTGAAGAAGGAGTATGTAAGTTTATTGTTAATGGATGTGATATGAAGAGTAATAAAGAAGCTATAGAAATATCTCATAAATATGATAATGTATATGCTGCGATTGGTTTTCATCCAACAGAGTTAGATGATTTTAGTGATGAATATTTTGATTGGTTAGAAGATAATATTAATGATGAAAAGGTTGTTGCTATAGGAGAAATTGGTCTTGATTATCATTATGATAATACTAATAAAGAAAAAGAAATATATGTATTTAGGAAACAACTTGATATTGCTAAAAAATATAATAAACCTATTATTGTTCATTCGAGGGATGCTATCGGGGATACATATGATATTTTAAAAGAATACAATTTAAGAGGTAGTATTCATTCTTATAGCGGTTCTATTGAAATGGCTAGGGAGTTTACTAAACTTGGATATATGCTTGGTATTGGGGGAGTTGTTACTTTTAAAAATGCTAAAAATGTAAAAGAAGTGGTAAAAGATATAGATTTATCATATATATTATTAGAGACGGATAGTCCTTATTTAACTCCTGAACCTTATAGGGGTACTCCTAATAGTCCTAAATATATTCCTTATATTGCAAAGGCTATTAGTGATATTAAGGGTATTAATATTAATGATGTTAGGGGGACTACTACTGGTAATGCAAAGAGGCTATTTGACAATTTAAATGATTAATGTTACAATTATGATGTTAGAAAAATAAATGAGGTGAGACTTAATGAAAAAATATCTTGCTAAGGTTATTACTATTTCTTGCTTATCTTTATTAGTTAGTGTATTTTTAGTTATTTTATTTTCTAATACTAAGAATAATAATTCGATGGTTTATGTTATTGATAATGATAACTTAGATAAGATGGATGATAATATTTCAATTTTATTTGAAAAGGAAAAGATAGATGATAATAATCTCAAAGTAGAAGAAAAAGAAGATGAGAAAGAAGAAAAAATCGAAGAATTAGTAGAAGAAGTAAAAATAGAAGAAATTAAAGAAGAAGTAGTAGAAGAAGAACCTTTAGTAGAAGAAGAACCTCAAAAAGAAGAAAAGGAAGAACCTTCTGTTACTAGTTTATCTGAGGAAAGAGAAGTATTACAAACTGTTGTTGGTAATTTAACTGGATATGGTCCTGATTGTGTTGGATGTGGTGGTAGAACTAGTACAGGTCATAATTTATACGATTCTATTTATTATGAAGATAGTGAATTTGGAACTGTAAGAATATTAGCAGCAGACCCATCATTTCCGTTTTATTCTATTATTAGAGTAAGTAATGTTCCAACAATGGACGATTTTATTGGAATTGTTCTTGATAGGGGTGGAAATGTTGGATTTGGAAGAGGTACTTTATTTGATTTAGCTTTTGAGAGTGAGAGTTCTCCTAATCTTGTACCTTTAACTCGTAATGTTACATTTGAACTTTTAAGAAGTGGTAGATAATATTATATTTTTAGGTGGTTTTTATGGAAAAAATATATAATAAATTAGTCAGAGATAGAATACCGGAAATAATTATTAAAAATGGTGGAAATCCAAAAATTAAAGTATTAGATGATGAAGGCTATAAAAATGCTTTAGAAGTTAAGTTACTAGAAGAATATAAAGAAGTGCTTGCTGCTACTGGTAATGATCGAATTGAAGAATTGGCCGATATGTTGGAAGTTATGTTGGGACTAGCTAAACTTGAGGATAAAAATCTTGATGATATTATTTCCGTTATGGAAATCAAAAGAGAAAAGAGGGGAGCTTTTGTAAAGAAATTGTTTTTAGAAAAAGTAGATGAGTAAAGACCGAAAGGTCTTTTTTTGACAATTATTTTTTTTGGTATATCATATAATTAAAGTGGAGATAATATTTATGAAGAGATTATTTATTTATACTTTATTTATTGTTTTTATTCCTTTTATTATTGTAATGGTATTTGATATAGATAAGAAAGAAGAGATTGCTTTAAACTTTGTTTCTAATACTATTATAAGAGTGAAAAGAGAGGGTAGTGGTGATATTGAGTATTTACCTCTTGAAGAGTATATTGTTGGAGTATTAGCAGGAGAAATGCCTATTTATTTTGAAAAAGAAGCTTTTAAAGCTCAGGCTGTAGCTGCGAGAAGTTATGCTTTAAAGAGAATAGAATATAATAAGGAAAATGAGTATGATGTTGTTGATTCTGTTATTAATCAAGTATATTTAGATAATAATTATTTAAAAGATGCTTGGAAAGATGAATATGTTACTAATATTAATAAACTAAGAGAAGTTGTTAATGAGACAGAAAATGAGATTTTAGAGTATGATGGTGAAGTTATTGATGCTTTGTTTTTTTCGACAAGTAATGGATACACAGAGAATGCTTCTTTGGTTTTTAATATGGATTTACCTTATTTAAAAAGTGTAAAATCTGCTTGGGATGAAAAAACTTCTAGTGCTTTTAGAAGTTCTTTATCAATATCTTTAAATGATTTTTATGATAAATTAGGACTTGATTATAATGAGAAATTGGATGTTAAAATCATAAAAAGAAGTAGTACTAATAGAGTTATTAATCTTAATATTAATGGAAAGGAATTTATTTCTAAGAGTTTGTATAGTAAGTTGGGACTTAGATCGACGGATTTTTCAATAAGGCAAGATGGTAATAATGTTATTATTGATATGGTTGGGTATGGTCATGGTGTTGGAATGAGTCAGTATGGAGCAGAAGGTATGGCTGAAGAAGGTTATTCATACAGTGATATTCTTAAATATTATTATAGTGGTACTAATATTAAAAAATTATAATTTTATGTATATTATTTCTGTTTTGGGAGAAAATTATAACAGAGGTGATATAAATGTATAATAGAAAAGTAAAGAAAGTGATGATTCCTGTTATTTATGGTGCATGTGTACTTGCTTTTGCTATTAGTATGTATTTTGCTGGGGTTATTGCTAATAAGTATTTATTTAGTAAGAATAGTGATTTACAATATGTTGATAAGGAAATTACGGAAGGCTTAGATAGAGATATTCCTGTTGTTAGTACTCCTTCTGTTATTGTTAGACCATATCTTAATAATGATGTAAAGTTATCTAAATCTTTTTATGATTATAAGGCAGACAGTGAATCACAGGAAAATTCTATTATTTTATTTGAAGATACTTATATGCAAAACTCTGGAGTAGATTATTCCTTAGAGGAAGTTTTTGATGTTATTAGTATTTTAGATGGTAGTGTTATATCTGTGAAAGAAGATAATTTATTAGGTACTACTGTTGAAGTAAGACATTCTAATGATTTAATTAGTGTATATCAGAGCTTATCTGAAGTAATAGTAAAAGAGGGAGACGAACTTATTCAGGGACAAATAATTGCTAAAAGTGGAATATCAAATATTAATAAAGATTTAGGAAATCATTTACATTTTGAACTTTATTATAAGGGGACTATTGTTAATCCAGAAGAGTATTATAATAAAGATATTAATGAATTATAGGCAGTAATATGCCTTTTTTTACATAATTCTTGTCTTTTGGTGTAAAATAAGATAAAAGAGGTACTAAAAATTAGTAAAATGTGGTAAAATGATTATGAGGACGGTGATTACCAGTGTTTAATAAGGATATTGGAATTGATTTAGGAACTGCTAATGTACTTATATATGTAAAGGGACAGGGTATTGTACTTAATGAACCTTCTGTTGTAGCAATTGATGCGGATACGAAGAGACCTTTAGCAGTTGGTAGCGAAGCTCATGAGATGCTTGGTAGAACACCGGGTAAGGTTAAAGCTATTAAACCAATGAAGGATGGCGTAATAGCGGATTTTGAAACTACTGAGATTATGCTTAATTATTTTATTAAGAAAATTAATGGTAAGAGTTTCTTTTCGAGACCTAGAATATTAATTTGTTGTCCTAGTAATATTACGCAAGTCGAAAAGAATGCAATTAAAGAGGCTGCTGAAAGGACTGGAGCAAAAAAGGTATATTTAGAAGAAGAACCTAAAGTAGCTTCGATTGGGGCTGGTATGGATATTTCTAAGCCTAGTGGTAACATGGTTATTGACATTGGTGGTGGTACTACAGATATTGCTATTTTGTCATTAGGGGGAATTGTTAATAGTTCTTCTATTAGAATTGCTGGTAATGCTTTAGATAATGATATAGTTAAATATATAAAAGACAAGTATAAACTTTTGGTTGGAGAAAGGACTGCTGAAGATATTAAGATTACGATTGGTACTGTTTTTCCTGGATCTAGAAATGAAAAAATGGAAGTTAGAGGTAGAGACTTAGTTACGGGCCTTCCTCATACGATAACGCTAACTAGTGATGAAGTGGAGGAAGCATTAAGAGAAAGTGTATATACAATTATTCATGCAGTTAAAGGCATACTTGAACAAACTCCTCCTGAATTATCCGCTGATATTATTGACAAAGGTATAGTTTTAACTGGTGGTGGAGCTATGGTTGATGGCTTTCCACAAATATTAAGCCAAGAACTTAAAGTTCCAGTATTTATTGCAGAATCTCCACTTACTTGTGTAGCAGAAGGTACTGGAATTCTTTTAGATAATTTATATATGTTAGAAAGACAATAATTTTTGTTTTTCTTTTTTTGTAAAGTTAGAATTTAAATGTATACTTTTTATGTTTGATATGATAAAATTTATTTAGAAAGAAGATGATTAAATGAAAATTGGAATAGCTAGTGATCATAGAGGTTATAAAGTAAAAGAAATGTTAAAAGAAAAGTTAAGTGGATATACAGTTGTTGATTTTGGTACTGATAGTGAAGAACCTACAGATTTCCCAGTGTATGCAAAAAAGTTAGGTGTTGCTATATTAAGTAAAAAAGTTGATTTTGGAATTGCTATATGTGGTACTGGAATTGGTATGAGTATAGCTTTAAATAAAATGAAGGGTATTTATTGTGCTAAGGTGAGTACCCCTAGTGAAGCAAGGCTTGCTAAATCTCATAATGATGCTAATGCTATTGCTATTAGTGAGGAACTACCTGAAGAATTAATTATGGAAATTATTAATGATTTTATTAACACTCCTTTTTCTAATGTTAATAAATATATTAAAAGAAATGAAATGATTAAGGAAATGGAAAATGATTAAACTTATTATTTATATTTTTGTTATTCCTTTAGTTATATTTGCTATGGATAGTATTAATATTAATGGGATATTTAAAAAAAATAAAATATATCAAGCAAGATTATTTTATATTTTAGTAGTATTTGGTTTATCTTATTTGATATGTAATTTTTTATATGATTTAGTATATATGGTTAGATAGTTGACAACAGCTTGCATTAGCCTTATAATATATAAACGATGGAGGAAATATGTTATGCCAGAAGAAGGAAATATATTTGATTTAATTAATTCAGAATTAAATATTGGCTTTTTAGAAAAAAAGATTGGTGATGCTCGCTATAAATATGAACGTTATGTTCCAGTAGAAATTACTAATGAGTATGATAATTATACAATATTAGATTATTTGGTACTTTATAAAATTAATAGAATGTTTCAATTGGGTAAGATATCAGAAAGTCAAAGAGATTTATTGATTAATCTTTTTAATTTAAAGATGGAACTTGAGAAAAAATATAACAACTGTCTTTTAGGAGGAGAGGCTGATTTAATTTTAGATCAAATACTTTTGATAGAAGAAAAATTAGCTAAATTTGATTTGATTCCTGCTCCAACGAACGATGAAGTCGAATTTAAAATTGAAGATATTATTGATAGATTAATTGTGGCTTCTGATTGTAAAAATGTACCTAATAATTCTGAATTAGAGGCTACTATTAAAAGAGTAAGAGAGAAAAAATAAATAATATTAAGGCAATAATTTATTGTTGCTTTTTTTGATATCATTATGATAAAATACTGAAGAGGGAAAATATGTTTAAAATTGGTAGTGTAGAAATTAAAAATAATGTAGTACTTGCTCCGATGGCTGGGATATCTAATCCTTCTTATATTAAGATATGTGAAGAGATGGGACTAGGTTATGCTATTACGGAACTTATTAGTGCAGAAGCTGTATTTAGAAATAATAAAAAGACTATGGATATGTTAAATGGTTTTGATAGTCTAAATATTCCGGTAGCTATTCAAATATTTGGATCTAATCCGGAAGTAATGGGAAAAGCTGCTAGAAGGATAGTGGACATATATCATCCTAAAATTATTGATATTAACATGGGTTGCCCTGTACCGAAGGTGGCTGTTAAAAGTGAAGCAGGTGCTGCTCTTATGAAGGATTTAGATAAGGTATTTGATATAGTAACTAGTGTAGTTAATAGTGTTAATGTTCCTGTTACAGTTAAGATTAGGAGTGGTTGGGATAGTAATAGTATTAATGCTGTTGAAGTGGCCAAAGTATGTGAAAAGGCTGGTGCTAGTGCTATTAGTGTACATGGTAGAACTAGAAGTCAAGGTTATAGTGGTACAGTAGATTTAGATGTTATTAAGATGGTAAAAGAAAGCGTTAGTATTCCTGTTATTGGTAATGGTGATATTAGAGATTTAGAATCTGCTAGTAAGATGATGGTATATACTGGGTGTGATGCTATTATGGTAGGTAGGGCTGCTCTTGGCAATCCATGGATTATTAGAAATATTGTTAATTATTTTGATAATGGTTCTATTATGGATAAGCCTAATTATGAAGAAAGAATTAATATGTGCCTTAAACATTTGGATTATTTACTTAAATTTAAATGTGAAAAGGTAGCAGTACTTGAAATGAGAAGCCATATTTCTTGGTATTTAAAAGGGATGCCAGGGATTATGGATATTAAGAATATGGTATTTAAAAATATAAGCGCTGAAGAATTTAAGAAAATATTGTCTAACTATTTAAAAAATATTAAAAATAATATATAATATTGGTGTGGTGATTTATGAAACAGTTAATGCTTAAAAGACTTGGAGCTTATTTATTTGATTTTATTGTTGTTACTTTTATTGTATCAATTATTACGATGGGTTTTAAAAGTAATAGTGATGTTATAAATAGAATGCATGAGTTAGTTGTGGGAGTAGCTAATGAAGAAGTGAGTTTAGAAGAATATTCTAATCAGATATTTGAACTTAATTATGAATATCAAAAGAGTATTATTCCTAATACTATTGTTAATGTTGTTGTTAGTATTGGTTATTTTATAGTATTTGCATATTTAAATAAGGGACAGACACTAGGTAAAAAGCTATTTAAGATTCAAGTAGTTAATAAAGATGGTAATAATCCTAGTATATGGAATATGCTTGGTAGAAGTATTTGGTTATATGGTATTTTTACTGGTATTATTAATACTATTTGTTTATTTATATTAAATGCTAAGTTATTTAATTATGCAAGTACTATTGTTAATTATATATATTATGGATTTATTATTTTAAGTTTCTTTATGGTAATGTATAAAAAAGATGGAAAAGGAATTCATGATAAAATTGGTAAAACGTATGTAAAGGAAAAGGTGAGATAAAATGGAAAGAACAGAGCAAGAATTAGTTAGAATTAACAAATTAGATGAAATTAGAAAGGTATGTAATCCATATCCTGATAAATTTGCTACTACGCATACTTTAAAAGAAGCTGCTATATTAGATGATGGAACTAAAGATGTAAGTGTAGCTGGTAGAGTAGTATTTGCTAGAAAAATGGGTAAACTATCTTTTGTTAAAATTAGAGATATTGAGAAGGCTTTTCAATTAGAATTGAAAATTGATTTGCTTGGTGAAGAAAAATATGAATTTTTTAAAAAGATGATTGATGGAGGAGACTTTATCGGAGCAACGGGAGAGATTTTTACTACGCAAACAGGTGAAAAAACTTTAAGAGTAGAAGATTTTAAATTTTTAGGAAAAGCTTTAAGACCTCTTCCTGAAAAGTTTCATGGTCTTACCGATACTGAAATGAAATATAGACAAAGATATGTCGATTTAATTATGAATGAGGATTCGAGAAGTCTTTTCTTAGGTAGAAGTAAATTTTATTATTTTTTAAGAAACTTTATGAATGATAATGGATTTTTAGAAGTAGAGACTCCTATTGTACAAACTGCTGTTAGTGGTGCTTCAGCTAAACCATTTTTTACGCATCATAATGCTTTGAATATTGATTGTAATCTTAGAATAGCTCCAGAATGTTATTTAAAGGAGTGTAATGTAGCAGGTTTTGAAAGAGTATATGAAGTTGCTAAATGTTTTAGAAATGAAGGTATGGATCCGCAACATTTACAAGAATTTACACAAATAGAATGGTATGCATCTTTTTGGAATTTTGAAGATAATATTGAATTCTTTCAGA
>DFLL01000009.1:925-4057 GCA_002375205.1 Caryophanales bacterium UBA3620 | reverse complement strand
TAAATGAAAATGAATTTAAAAAGAAAGAAAGAAGCTTAAAAAAATATAATATGCTAGCCTTTAAGGAACTTGTATTTAAATGTGTACCCGCACTTAGAAACGGAGAATTTCAAGGTGAAATAGTAAGTAAAAATAGTAAAGAGGGAATAACTAAATACAAATATAAACTTCCTACTGATCATTTATTCTCAAAAGTTCATGGTGATATTTATCTACATTATACATTATATGAGAATCAAAAATTAATAATGTTAGATACATTAACACCAGAAGAACTACTATCAGAAGGACATCAAAAAGAGTTAACCGCTTATAAAGGAGTAATGTTATCTAAAAGTCACACTGAAAGGGATATGTTCAAGATAAATTTACTAAATAGTATGAATAAAAATGGATTCCTAAATAGTAAGGTATTAATAGGAGGAGTAATCGTCTTAATATTAATTATATTTATAACATTATACTTCATTTCTAAATAAAATTAAAATACCTAATAATATAGCATAATAGAATTAATATGAAAAAAATATGTCTTTGACATATTTTTTATATTTCTCTCATATTTTCAGAATTTTTATAAGGATTTTTAGGATCAATGTAATCAGTAAACAATATTCCTTCTAGATGATCAAGTTCATGCTGAAAAGCAATAGCCAAATCCTCACGAACACGATATCGCTGTAAATTACCATTTAAATCATATGCCTCAACAGTAATTCTTGCATGCCTTGGAACAATTCCTTCAACTTCACGATTAACACTCAAGCATCCTTCACCTTCGCCGGCATAAATCATTTCTTCGGAATAAGAAATAACTTTAGGATTAATTAGAATATAATCATCAAACTTTCCTTTTTCCTTCTCGTAGCAAACAACAAAAAATCTTTCATTAATACCAAGCTGTGGAGCAGCAAGTCCCATTCCAGGTCTTAAATTATATTTCTTAGATAGTTTTTCAATTTGTGAATACCTTAAATGCTTTAGCATTTCTGGTATAATTTTTTTATTAATTTCGTTAAGTGGAAAAGTAACAAGTTTATTTTTAGCTCTAACTCTAGCATCAGATTCATCTAAAATATCCTTAGTTCTAAGCATAAATAAATCATCCCTTTCTTTTCGCTAATATTTTAACATAAAAATAAAAAAAAGGGAAGAGATTTCCCTTAATTTAATTATAGACTAAATCTAGAGCCAATTATGATAACAAGTAATATAAATAAAACTAAGATTATAGCAAAGTTATTTCCATATCCATAACCACCATAGTTACCATAAGATGGACAGCATAGTGTTGGTTGTTGGCAGCAACTATTACCGTATCCTCCAGAATATCCACCATAATAATACATGTTAACACCTCCTAGTAAGATATCTAATATAGTATAGTCAAAGTAATATGTTTTGGTTCATTTATTTTACCTAATTATTTTATTTTTTATTAGCTATCGCTAACAGTTTATTCATTATTATGAATAAACATACTTCTAGTAGTATATTCCAGTATATAGATTAGTTTAATATACATTTGTGTGCCATACAACTTATCAAATAAAGTCTTATAAATAAAGACTTAGAAAATGAATTAATGAAAAAATTTACTAAAAAAGATTTGACATTAAATGAAAAATAATGTATATTATATTCAACAAAGTTAATTTCAACCACCTTTGTTAATTAAAGACCCATGCGGTCCAGAGAGATAGTTATAATATTAGCTATCTCTATTTTTTTCTTATAAATATATTAAAATATCAATTAAAAAAACTATTGACTAGATTACTAAAAAATGATAACATTAGTATGTAAGATAGGAAAGGAAAGTGATATTTATGTTAAATAATCTAAATAGTTATTATTTTTCTAGTTCTTATAGCCTAAAAACGTTTATTCAAATGAAGGGCAAATCTTATGAAATTAACAAAATCAAAAGTAAAAAGAATACTTTAGTTCTAGTATAATTACTAGTCTTTTTCAGTACTCTTTTTATAATGAAAGAAAGGAAGGAAAAATATGGAAGAAAAAAATAATGAAAGGAAGAAGATATTACTAGTAATTGCTATCTTTATAGCATTAATAGCATTATCAGTAGGTGGAGTATACGCTTACTTTAGTGCAAGAGCTACGAATAGTGGACAAAATATTACTGGTAGAACACTAGATATTAATGGAAGTACACTAACAATTGCAGCAACTAGATTAAATCTAAATCCAAGTCCTGCACCAGTTTCTGATAACTTATTACCAGCTAAATTTGGTGTAGATCCAACAGAAATTACAACGACAGAGGTTAATAAAGCACTATCAAAACAATGCGTAGTAGGAGGTTATACAGGTTGTCATGTATGGAAGATAACTGCTAGTGCAACACAAGATATACCTACTGCTAATATAAGATTAAATCTAAATGTTAATACAGTAACAGATAAAGATGAATGGTCTTATGTAGTATATACTGGAACTGATTCTAGTGCTGGGGCGGTATTAAATAAAGGACTAATTAATACCGACTTTGGAAATACTACTAATACAATAGATATTCATAATGGTGCTAGTTTATCTACTGGTACTCCAGCAGTATACTATGTAATGGTATATCTAAATAATACTAATAGTATCCAAAATGATGGAGTAAATGATAATACTACAAATGAAACAGGATCATATAATGGTTCAGTAATACTAGAAGCAATGGGAGGAGAAGTAAAAGTTAACTTCTTAGAGGAAGAATCTACTGATTTGTCATTCTTTACTTATCGTATAGATAACAGCGAAGTAACTATAATAAGATATATAATAAGCACTGTAACATACACAGTAAGTGATCGAAGTGCCTGTGAAAGTTACCTTCAAAATAAAGGTATAAATGCTCCAAAAAATGTAACGCTTTGCAATGGTGAAGTGTGGAGCGGCGCAGCATGTGCTGCAGATAACCCATATTGCTTTAATACTATTGAATCTGGACTTTTAAGTGGTTCAATACCATCAAATGATTATGCTATTGCAGGATTATCTAATGTAGTTATTACACGAGCACCGACAGATGTTGTAATACCAAGTGAAATACAAGGATATCCTGTTACATCAATAGGAGAACAAGCATTTTTTTATAATTCATTAACATCAGTAGTGATA
>DFLL01000009.1:0-809 GCA_002375205.1 Caryophanales bacterium UBA3620 | reverse complement strand
ATACCAAATAGTGTTACATCAATAGATGTAGGCGCATTTGCAGATAATAATTTAACATCAATAACAATAGAAAACACTAGTACTACTATTGGTGATTGTGCTTTTGGAGTAAATCCACCTTTAGATGAACCATTCTTATCTAATTATGTTTGTGAATAAAAAATATATAACTAGTATGTAAATTGCATACTAGATTTTTATTATTAAGTATAATATTGGTATATATTATAATACTAATACTGGTGAATAATATGATTAATAAAAGTATTTGGATAAATAAAGAAAATAAAGAAGTAGAAGAATCATTAAAAGATAATATAGATTGTGATATTCTTATAATAGGAGGAGGTATCGCAGGACTTAGTACTGCTTATTACTTAAAAGATAGTAATAAAAAAGTAGTACTAATTGATAAGGATCGAATAGGATATGGTGCAACATCTAAGAATACTGGTAAATTAGATTATATGCAAGGATTAATATATCATAAAATAGAAAAAAATTATAATAAAGAGATAGCTAAAATATATTTAGATAGTCAAAAGGAAGCTATTAATGAAGTAGTAAATATTATTAAGAAAAATAAAATTAATTGTCATTTAAAAAAAGTTAATTCATATGTATTCAGTAATAATATTAATGATGAGAAAGATTTTAATAAAGAAATAGAATTTTATAAAGAAAATAATATTGATTATAAGATAGAAAGTAATCTACCTATTAATTATCCATCTAGTATTGTACTTAGTACTAATAATTCATATATCTTTAATCCTTATGAATATATGATGGGATTAAAGAGTATTATT
>DFLL01000003.1 GCA_002375205.1 Caryophanales bacterium UBA3620 | reverse complement strand
ATCCCAAAACTATTTTACACCATCTCCCAGAGAAGAGATTTGACAAAAACAAACAACTGTGCTATTATATATTGCATCTTTCAAGTGGAGGGTGATTTATTGTGGAAAATAATCAAAATAATGATGCTATAAAGCGTTATAAAATTGAGAAAAGAGATTTATATATGGAAATGATAGAAAGCGAGAAAAAAGAAATTTCACAACGCGTTTTTTATACTGGAGTATCCGCTATTATTGTTCTTTCTTCTAATGCCATTTTTAAAGATACTCTCTTACCATCTATAGATTTAGCACAAAAATATTCCAATGCAACTAGAGTAATTATATTAGATATATTGAAGGCTCTTTCTTATGGGGTATTTATAATTGCTAAGTATGGTTGTTTATGGAGTACAGTAAAGGAATTAACTTATTCAATTATTTCGATATGTAAAAAAACAATGTTTGAGAGTAAAATAGAGGACATAAATATGGATTTAGCGATGCTTGATTTAGATGATAAGTATGCTTTTGAAGAAGTTAAGACAAGGGGTAAACATAGATGATAATTAATATTAAAGATGTTTTAACTTTGGATGATGATAATGAATACGTTGTTGTTAGTAAAGTTAATTATAATGGTTTAATATATTATTATTTACTTGATAAAAATGATAATAGTAATATTAAATTTTGTTATGAAGATAGTGTTAATGAAGAACTTGTTGAAATTGATGATAAAGTTCTTATTACAAAATTATTGCCTTTATTTTTAAAAGAATCATTAAATGAAATTGATAAATAGATAAAAAGAATCATTCATTTAAAATGATTCTTTTTTTATATAATTATTTATTAACTACTTCTAGTTCGAAACCTACTTCATAATCATTTATGTTTACTTTATCAGAAATATTATCTTTATCGAAGACATTAATTGTTAGTGTTTCGTCTTTAATCATACCTAGATAATCTTTGATATTTTCTTTATATTCTTCTGAAGCATCGATATACATGTTAATTCTATCAGTTATATTAAAGTCTAGATTCTTTCTTAGTTGTTGAACTTTAGATATTGTTTCTCTAGCTAAGCCTTCATTTAATAATTCCTTAGTAAGAGTGGTATTTAGGATGACAAATTTGTTTCCATCCATACCGGTTGCAAATCCTTCTTTAGATGATATTCTGATATCGACCATATTTAGATCTACTTCATACTTTGTATTTTCGATAGTCATATCGATCGTTTTTCCTTCTTCTAGAAGAGAGATATCTTCATTAGTTAGTTCTAATAATTTATCTGAGAATTCTTTGATATTCTTACCGAATATTTTACCTACTTCTTTGAAATTTGGTTTTACGGTAAAGTTCATATATTCAGATAAGTTATTTGCAAAGACTACTTCTTTTACATTTAGTTCTTCTTTGATTAGATCTGTTAAGTTATCTATTACTTTTTCATTTCTTTTATCTAAAAGAATCTCACTAATTGGTTGTCTAACCTTTATTTTGTTTTCTTCTCTAACATTTCTTCCGATACTTATTAAATCTCTTACTAAGTCCATTTTTTCTTCGATCTTTTTATCGATTAAGTCATTATTGCATACTGGGAAGTCTGCTAGATGAACGGATTCTTTACCGGTTAATTTGGTATATATTTCTTCGGCAGTAAAGCTTGCTATTGGAGCAATTATCTTAGATAATCCTTCTAATACTTCATATGTTGTTATATAGACGCTCTTTTTAGAAGTAGTCATTTCACTTTCCCAGAATCTTTTTCTATTTCTTCTTATATACCAGTTTGATAAATCTTCGCTTACAAATTCGGTAACTAGTTTTACGACTTTATTTAAATCATATTCTTCATAGCCTTCAGTTGCATTTTTAACTAAATTATTATATTTTGATAGAAGCCATTTATCGATTTCTTCTCTATCTTTATAGTCTACCTTACATGTATTTATATCGTTTATTTTATCGGCATTAGCATATATTGCAAAGAAATTATAACTATTCTTTAATGGATTAAAGAATTTTGAATGTACTTCTTTTAATCCTTCTTCATCAAATTTAATAGGAGTCCATGTAGGTGATACATATGGTAAATACCATCTTACGGTATCTGCGCCATACTCTTTCATGATACTAAATGGTTCGATAGCATTTCCTCTTGATTTATGCATTTTTTGGCCATTTTTATCGAGTAATAATTCATTTACTAATACTCTCTTATAAGGAGACTTACCAGTTACAAATACTCCAAGTACTAGTAATGAATAGAACCATCCTCTTGTTTGATCAATTCCTTCAGCGATAAAGTCAGCGGGATATTGGCTTTCCCATAAATCTTTATTTTCAAATGGATAATGATATTGTGCAAATGGCATAGCTCCTGAATCGAACCAGCAATCGATTACATCTGGTGTTCTATTCATTGTTTTACCGCATTTTGGACATTTAATATGAACATCATCAACGTATGGTTTATGTAAATCAATAGTGGTGTCGATTTCTTCAATAGCCTTCTCAACTAATTCTTCTCTTGATCCAATCATTATTTGGTGACCGCACGCACAAGTCCATAGTGGTAGTGGGGTTCCCCAATATCTTTTTCGACTTATTGCCCAATCGTTTAGATTTTCTAGCCAGTTACCAAATCTTTTTTCTCCGACAAATGTTGGATACCACTCTACTTTGTTATTTTCTTCAATTAATTTGTCTTTTAGTTTGGTTATTTCTAGATAGTAGCTTGGTTTAGCATAATATAAAAGTGGTGTATGGCATCTCCAACAATGTGGATAATTATGATTCATTTTTTGTTTCTTGAATAATTTATCATTTTCTTTTAGGTATTTAATTACTTCGATGTCAGCATCAAAAACATACATTCCTTTCCATAATCCTTCTTTGTAGCAACCATCTTCTCCTACTGGGTTTAGGTATGGTAAATTATATTTCTTTCCGACATTATAGTCATCTTGTCCGAATGCAGGAGCGATATGCACGATACCTGTTCCATCTTCCATTGTTACATAGGTATCACATGTTACGTAGAAGCCTTTTTTGTCTACTTTTAAACTTGGTATTAATTGTTCATATTCTATGTATTCTAAGTCTTTTCCTTTGTATTCTTCTAAAATAGTGTAGTCTTCTCCTAGTACTTTTGAAGCAAGGGCTTTAGCGAGAATGAATTTATATCCCATGCTTTCTACTTTGACGTAGTCTTCATTAGGATTTACACATAGAGCAACATTTGATATAAGTGTCCAAGGAGTAGTAGTCCATACTAGAAAGTATTCATCAATACCCTTTACTTTGAATGGTACGATTACGGTATCTACGGATATTTCTTCATAGCCTTGAGCTACTTCATGACTTGATAATCCTGTTCCACATCTAGTGCAAAATGGTAATATTTTATGTCCTTCATAGAATAATCCTTCATCAAAGAATTTTTTTAGTATCCACCACTCTGTTTCAATATAATTATTATCATAAGTGATATATCTATTTTTTAGATCGATAAACTGACCCATTTTATTTGTTAGATTAGAAAAGGCTTCTTCATTTTTCCATACGGCTTCGCGACATTTTTGGTTGAACTCTTTGATACCGTATTTTTCGATATCATTTTTATCTGTGAAACCTAGTTCTTTTTCGACTTGTACTTCTACTGGTAAGCCATGGGTATCCCATCCTACTTTTCTTAGTACTTTATATCCTTTCATCGTCTTATACTTACAGAAGGCATCTTTAATAAATTTACCTACCATGTGATGTAGTCCTGGCATACCATTAGCAGTAGCAGGTCCGTCATAGAAGACAAAGTTTTCACTATTTTTTCTATTATCAATTGTTTTATTTAGGATATCTTCATCTAACCATTTATCTAGTATTTTTCTTTCTACCTCACTTACTTTCTCTTTAGAAAGTTCTTCAAATTTTTCCATTATTTTTTCCTCCTTTTTCTAAATAAAAAGCACCTATGTTATAGGGGCGACAATAGCCGTGGTACCACCCTATTTCACATAAGTGCACTTTATTTGATAACGGGTTATTCCCGGTTTTTCCTAATACTATTTTTTAGAAAAACACATCAAGAGTGATCTATATATTACTTCTTTATCTATTTACACCAACCATAGACTCTCTATAAAATATATAATATACCGTCTCTTTCGTTTGTTTTAAACTAAACATATTATATGCTATTTTTTTATTGTTGTCAATTGTTTTTTACCACCTTTGGTGGCTCTTCAAAAGAATATCTTTTGAAGAACTCTGGTACTAGTCAAAATATTTACTTAAGTTAAGAATGGATATTTGGATTATTATCACTCTTTATATTGAGACTTCTTTTTAATACTTTTACAAGTCTCATATTTAATATATCTCTTTCAGTACTTGGGTTATCTTTAAGAGAAGATGATATTAATTTCTCTTCTTTTTCATCCAAATACAAATTTGCACCCAAACGAAATAAAAATCTTTTTATTTTATCTTCTCCAAGTTCTTCATTAGTATGAAACATTTTCCAATTAACTGATGAATCTCTAATATTATCAATATTTATTTCAGGAATCATATCAATATAATATTCTATTCTTCTCGTATTATATAGTGCTCTTATAAAAGTACTCATATCTATAGATGTATTAAATAACTTATTGATTAGTTCTTTATACTCTTTTTGTAATTCTCTTTTTTCTTTGCTACTTAAATGATCATAAAAAATAATTTTATTTACAAGTTCTTCATGATTATTGTTTCCACTCATTCTAAATAGTTCCTCAATTACATTTATATACTTTAGCTCATCATCAGTATTATAATTTTTAAATTTTTTTGAAAGTTCATCCAACGGAACATTAATTTCTTGTAATTCCTCAATTGACATTTTTTTATTAGTACTACCTACATTGTTGCCAAAATAATTATAATTATTTAAATAGTCTTTATCTTCCTCATTTTTTCTACTGTCATTAGTAGCATCAAAAGTAAGAAAGCCGTCGATATTATATTTTTCATCTTTTATATATATTAGATTTATGGCATGATTTTCTTGTTTTGAACATAACATTATACTTTCAATATTGTGAAAGCTACTTTGAACATTTATTCTTCTAGAATATCCCATACACACTATAAAGTCGCCAAGTATAACATCATCAATGTCTCTACATACCCATGAATTATTCTTATCTTTTTTATATATTTTTTCTTTTACAATGTCATAAATATATATTATTTTTTCAAAATTTGACAAATTCATTCCATCTATTTTTTCTGCTACGGCTTTAGTAATTGAGACTATATTATATAATCTTGATAATGTTATTGGTTTAGAACTTTCCACTATTTTAATTTTAACTCCTAAATCATCATATTTTTTTAAGTCAATTCCAGTTAGTAGATCATAAAAATCTTTAAATGTAATATCATCATTTTCTAATGTTATGTTTTTTTTATTTAAATCTAATGATAAAATCTTTAGCAGATTTTGTTTATTACATACTATTGTTATTTTGGTAATTGTCTTATTGATTAAACTATTATACTTTTTTGAGTAATTATTTATTCTATTTAGTAGAATATTATAGTTAATAATGTTAATATTGCATAGTCTGTTTTTTAATATATCGAACGATATTTTATTTGTTACATATAAATATATCACATTCAGTTCTTCTTTAGAGAATCTATATAATGCTGAAAACATTGTATCATTGTAAATCAACCATTCAAACATTTTTTCTTTGGTATTGATGCTTTTTAAATATTCATACTTGGTAATATTAAAATAAATGTCTTTATTTATTGATAATCCAATATTTTGGCTCTCTTTAATTATTAATTCCATAATACCCCTCCATACAAGTGTACTATTTTATCAAAAAAATAGATGACTGTCAAATGTCTATCTATTCTTTTTACATAAACTATATAGTATTTTTACTTCTTTTATGGATAGTTCTCGGTATTCTCCTGGCATAAGTCCTTTTAAATTTAAAAAGGCATATTCTTCTCTTCTTAGTTTTACCACTTTATATCCTAAACTTTCGAACATTTTCTTTACTTGATGATTCTTTCCTTCATGGATAGTTATTTCGACAATAGAAGTTTCTTTCTTTTTATCGACTGATTTTAGTTTAACTTTTGCCCTTTTTGTTAATACACCATCTATTAAAACACCTTTTCTTAATTTTTGAATATCACTAATTGTTACCATTCCTTTTGCTTTTACAATATATTTTTTATCTACTTCAGACTTTGGATTCATAAGTAAATTAGCAAGTTCTCCATCGTTAGTAAGTATTAGGGCTCCTGTTGTATCATAATCAAGTCTTCCTACGGGATATATTCTTGAATCGGTTTCGATTAAATCGATAACGGTATTCCTTCCTTTTTCATCACTAGTAGTGGTTACATAGCCTTTGGGTTTATTAAGGAGATAATATTCATATGCTTTGCTGTTATCTAGGATATTTCCTTCAACTGATATTACATCTCCGGGTTTAACTGTCGTTCCTAGTTTGGTAACTATTTCACCATTTACTTCGACTAATCCTTTAGTTATTAATTCTTCGGCTTTTCTTCTCGAACAATATCCGACGCTTGCTATTCTTTTTTGTAATCTTTCCATAAAACACCTCTATTTATCATTTTTTTTATTTTTTATCATAAATTATATTGAATATTTATTTTTATTTTGGTATAATTTAATACGTACCTGGACTCATAGCCAAGTGGTAAGGCACGGGACTGCAACTCCCTGATCGTTGGTTCAAATCCGACTGGGTCCTCCATATTTAAAAATAAACTTACAATTGTAAGTTTTTTTATTTTATATAATTGGTTGCCCTGGTTAGATTCGAACTAACGCATGTCAGAGTCAGAGTCTGATGCCTTACCGCTTGGCTACAGGGCAATTACAAAAAAATTATAACAAAAAATAGACTTGAAATCAAGTCTATTTTATAACAATATTAACAATTCTTTCAGGAATAACAATTGTTTTAACTATTTCTTTTCCTTCGATCCATTTTTTTATTATATCTGAATTAAAGGCAGCATGTTCTAAGTCTTCTTTCGATATTTCTTTGGATACTTTGATCGTATCTCTTACTTTTCCATTTACTTGAATAGCTATTTCTACCTCATCTTCTTTTGTTTTTGCTTCATCATATGTAGGCCATGGTTCATATGTAATGGTATTTTTATTACCAAGAAGTTCCCATAATTCCTCTCCTAGATGAGGGCAAAGTGGAGAAAGTACTTTAACAAAACCTAGTGCATATTCTTTAGGAAGAAAACCTTCCTTATATACTGCATTGATAAATATCATCATTTGACTAATAGCGGTATTGAAGTTTAAGCTTTCGTAGTCTTCGGTTACTTTCTTTATTGTTTGATGATATACTTTTTCAAGGTTTTTATTTTCAATATCTTTTACTTTATCTTCTTCAAATAATCTATATATTCTATCAATGAATTTCTTTGAGGCATCAATACCAGCATTACTCCATGGTTTATCGGCTTCGATTGGTCCCATAAACATTTCATATAGACGAAGGGCGTCTGCTCCATGGGATTTTACAATATCACTAGGATTTACGACAAATTCAGGGTATCTTTTACCCATTTTAATATTGTTTTCTCCGAGTATCATTCCTTGATGTACTAATTTTTTAAATGGTTCTTCGACTGGTGATATTCCTTTATCATATAAATAGTTACACCACATTCTTGAATATAGTAAGTGGCCAACAGCATGTTCTGGTCCTCCAACATAAAGGTCTACTGGCATCCAGTGTTTTAATAATTCTTTATCGCATAGTTCTTTATCATTATGAGGATCAATATATCTCATATAATACCATGATGAGCCAGCTGATCCTGGCATAGTAGATGTTTCTCTTACGCCTTTTTTGCCGTCTACTACTACATTTTTCCATTCTGTTGCATTCTCAAGTGGTGCCTTACCATTTTTTCCTTTATAATCATCCATAACTGGAAGGGTTACTGGTAAATCAGAATCATCTACTAACTTAATTGAACCATCTTCCATATGTATTACTGGTACTGGTTCTCCCCAATATCTTTGTCTTGCGAATATCCATGGTCTTATTTTATAATTTATTTCTTTTTTACCTAGAGATTTTTCTTCTAAGTATTCAATCATTTTATTTATGGCATCTTCTTTGTTTAATCCATTAAGAAATCCTGAATTAATATGTAGTCCATCACCAGTATAAGCTTCTATTGATATATCTCCACCTTCAATTACCGGAATAATTTCAATATTAAATTTTTTGGCAAACTCATAGTCTCTTTCATCATGAGCAGGTACAGCCATAATGGCACCTGTTCCATATGATGCTAGTACATAGTCACTTATCCATATTGGTATTTTTTTGTTATTAACAGGGTTAATAGCGTATGCTCCAATAAATACTCCAGTTTTTTCTTTACTTAGATTTGTTCTTTCTAGTTCTGATTTTGATGATGATACTCTAATATAATCTAATACTTCTTCTTTTTTATCATTACTCATTATTTCTTTTACTAAACTGTGTTCTGGAGATAATACGCAGTAGGTAGCTCCAAATAAGGTATCACATCTTGTTGTAAAGACTGTAAACTCTTTATCAGTACCATCTACTTTGAATTTAACATTAGCACCAATACTTTTACCTATCCAATTTCTTTGAATTTCTTTAGTTGATTCGGGCCAATTTAAATTATCTAGATTAGTAAGAAGTCTATCAGCATATTTTGGAATATCGATAGCCCACTGTTTCATATTCTTTCTAATTACAGGATATCCTCCTCTTTCACTCTTACCATCGATTACTTCGTCATTAGATAAAACTGTGCCTAATTCTTCACACCAATTTACTGGCATATCAATATATTTAGCATAACCATCTGTATATAGTCTTTTAAATATCCACTGAGTCCATTTATAATAAGAAGGATCAGCAGTTGATATTTCTTTAGACCAATCATAGGAAAAGCCTAATTCTTTTAATTGTTTTTTAAATACTTTGATATTGTCTTCTGTAAAACCACTTGGATGATTACCAGTAGTTACGGCATATTGTTCTGCTGGTAAACCAAAAGCATCCCATCCCATCGGATGTAAAACATTATATCCTTGCATTCTCTTCATTCTTGATACTACGTCCGTAGCGGTATATCCTTCTGGGTGTCCTACATGTAGTCCTACTCCACTTGGATATGGAAACATATCTAAAGCATAAAATTTAGGTTTAGTAAAGTCTCTTACATCTGTTTTAAAGGTTTCATTCTTTTCCCAATATTCTTGCCATTTTAATTCTGTTTTTCTAAAGTTATACATTCTTCTTCATTCCCTTCTTTTGATATATTCTACCAAGTATTCCATAACATATTATTATTAATAATACGATTATTACGATTCCTATTAGTAATTGTAAAATCCAATTATTTAATAATTTAGATATTATCATATATGTAGATACAATTATAAAAGTATTAATTAAAGCGCTTATATAAATAAATTTCTTATAATTAATTTTCTTTTGATCTAATCCATATAAACTTACTAAGTAATAGAATTCTACTGGTACTCTATTTTTATTATATTTTGTTTTCTTTCTTACAAATAATAACCAGTATAATATAAATACTAATACATAGGCTATAATAAATTCTAATAATATATTTAATACTTCTTTCATAATTTCCTCTTTTCCCTTTTCTCTTCTATTATATCACACATTAGTTATTTTTCTATCAATTATTTGACAGATTATTATTATTATTATATAATACATATCGATTGGAGGGGGAGTATATGGAAAAACCAATTATTATTCATCATAGTGATAATATCAATATTAAATATATTGAAAATAGAGTCAATGAAAAAAAATGTGTTATTGCATTACAAGGTACTGACGAAAAAACTCATTTAAAAATAACAATTACTTTCTGTAAAGATCCATTTTGGGATTTAACTATTAAGAGTGAATATACAGATTATGATAATGGGTACGAGCTTGTTAGTTGCAGTTTCGAAGAAAGTGCAGAGGGAAATATGTATTTTAACTATTTAGGTCATACAGTACACTTTTCAAATGACAAAGCACCAAATTATTTAGAAATATATGAACGTTTGAGATTATTTTCTAAATTTCATGCATTAAGAAATATAGAATTACAGCCTTTAATTGATAAAGCATTTGAAATATCAGAACCTAAATTAAAGGAAATGATTAATGAGTTTATAGATCATTATTATCCAGAAGAAAAGAAAAATAATATAGCTAGAACTTTGAAACCTAAGAAATAAAACTCCTAATTTAATAGGAGTCTTTTTATATTTTTTGAATATATTCAAGTAGGTAAATAAATATTTTGATATATTTTTTATCTAGACCTACTCTTTTTAATTTTCTTATTTGGATTCTTTTTTTCTTTATATCTAAATTACTAAATAATATACTATCTATTTCTTCTTTTAATCTGGTATCTATTTCTAAATCATATAATATTTCTTTTATTTCTTCATTGATATATGTAACATAATTGATAAATGTATTATTTCCTTTAATATTGATTGTTAATTCTCTTCCTACGATTAATCCTTCAATATTAATGATAAAATCATCTTTATCATAGAAGGCATTATATTTTATACTATTATCATTTATATTAAGTTCAGTTATATTCTTAATATTTTTAAATCTTAAGATATAATTTCTTTTATTTAATAGATTCTTTCCTTCTTTTTTCTTAATGGTAAAGGTATAATTATCTTCTTTATATTCATAATTAAAACTTGTTATCATATAGAAGCCTTTTTCATAATTATAACTTATTCCATCATCTTCATATAAATCATAATTTCCATTATCTAATGGATAAATATTTAATTCTAAAGTGCTTGGTAATTCTTCTTTAATATTATTACTCATGGGTATAATACTACCTGCTTTTACAAATACGGGGTAATCTTCATCATTATAAAAGCTATTATAGTATTTATTACCGATATATTTTTTTCCTTTAAGGAAGTCAAACCAGATACCATTTGGAACATATATTTTTTTGAATACTCTATTAATTATCTTGTTTTTTCTTTCTGTAATTGGTGCAATAAAGAAATTACTACCAAAGAAATACTCATTTTGATATAATGGCTCATCTAATATCTTAGGATAATCAAAATAGAAGGGTTTTATTAAACCTTTTCCTTCTTTATGATATTTATAACTTTCACTATAAAGATAAGGAATTAATTTGTATCTTAAATTCATATAATATCTTATATGCTCTTTTAAAATATAATTCCATTTCCATGGCTCTCTTTTATAGTATAATCCTCCTTCACTAGCTAGTAAAAAGATGGGACTAAAGCAAGCAAACTCGATATATCTTAAATATAGTTCATCTTCTTCTATTCCTCCAGAATATCCTCCGATTGGATGAGCTATAAATGATACTCCAACATTATATCCTTGTAAATTGTATCTTGGAAGTAAATTTAATGTATGAAAACTTACTTTTGTTTTACCACTCCACATAACAGGATATCTATGCATACTTAATCCATGATTACGAGTAAGAGTAAGGCTTCTTTTTCCTCGCATTACCATTGCTCCAGAATGATAGTGATCAAGTTTCCATAAGTTTATTTTATCATTACTATTTTTATAATCGATACTAAATATATCAATTCCGACATTATTATAATTATTAATTATATTATTTAAGTATAGGCCTATTTTATCATTACTAAATGGAATAAAACTATTTTTATTATTATCAATATTAATAGAGGGATTAATCGTCGTACCTATTTTGATATTATTTTTAATTAAATAATCACTTATATTTTTGACATTAATACTAGGAACATATCCATTAAGAAGGGAGTCTCCTAGTAAGAAGATGGATATTGGAAAATTCTCACTTTTAAATCTATTAATTAAATTATATATATCTGTTTCACTATACTTATCATTTTTATACCACCATGCTCCTAGAGCATATCTAGGTATTAAACTTGGATAACCAGTTAAGCTGAAATAATCTTTTAATGCTGAATCAAAATCATTATCATACATAAATAAATATATGTCGAAATTATTTTTACCCCTATCGATAAAAATATCATGTTCATCTAAAACTAATGAATTTGAATCATCTAATATGGAATATCCATCTAAAGAATATAATCCTTTGTCTAAGATAATATTTTCTTTCATAGTATCAATAGAATAATTTATTCCTCTTAAATTTTTAATTTCTTTACTTGATGGATTCCATTCTACTTTAGTTCTATTTATTACTGCTTTTAGTTTCCCTGTTTTAATAGGACTATTCTTTACATATGTTAATGTAAATATGCCTGTATTTATTTCAATTAATGTTTCACTTTCCGTAATACCAAATGAAAATTTTTCAAACTTCCTATTGATAACACGACTTGTAGGTCGGTCTTCAAATATACTATTTTCGTTATATTCTATTCTAACTAATCTTGGAGTTAAAACACTTATTCTACTCTTCCCTAAGGTAATAATATTTTCTCTTTCACAAGTAATATCTTTGTTTTTAACATAATAATTACTTATATTTTTCATATTACCACCTCTTTCTATTCTATATATATAATACCATATCATATAAAAAAGTGCAATTATATTGCACTTAAAAAAGAATAAAAAAATATGTATAATTGCTTATACACATCTTTATAAACATATGGTGTCCTGGTGGAGATTCGAACTCCAGACCGATCGCTTAGAAGGCGATTGCTCTATCCAGCTGAGCTACCAAGACATCGCTGACAGATATAATTATATAATATTATTTTTAAAATATCAACTACTTTTTGAAAAAAATTGCTTTTTTTATTTTTATACTATATAATTTACTTAAGAGGTGTACATGAAAAAGATAACAAATATACTATTAATAATCTATATATTACTACTCTACTATCTATTAGATACTAATGCTAAATTATTAATAACAATGAATTTTAGTTTATATTTGTTATTAGGTAGTATATTTAGTACCACTAAATATACTATAAATAAAAATAGAAGACTATTAATATATACAATATTATCTATCCTTTTAGTAGGAGTTCCCCTATCAGGAATTTCTTATCTAATGGGAAATATATTAAATATTAAATATTTAATTTTGATATATTAATTTAATCAATATTTCATTTTATTATTTTAAATACTTCAATTTCTTTCAGGTCAAATTTTTTATTATTTTCATCACCAGTAAATATTGAATGTCCTTTACCTAATACATCTTCATAATGATTAGGAAAATTCACATCATTATTCGAATTAAACCCGATGTAAATATCACCAAAAATTGGACCATTCTCATAACCATCAAAAACACTATCACCCGTAGTTGGAAATTTAGTCGGTGATATATTATACATATTAGTCAACGTAAATATAAAGCTTTCACCTGC
>DFLL01000017.1:473-59015 GCA_002375205.1 Caryophanales bacterium UBA3620 | reverse complement strand
GTCATAAAGTTTAACACAACTTAAACATAAATATTGCCGCCTTAGTTCGTGTTTTTGATGGCGCTAGAATTAATATTTTAAAAAAAGTAATTGACAAAGAATTAATAATATACTACAATTAAGAAGACATTTGCGATTAGTTTAATTTGAATCATCTAAGATGAAGCTACATTAATTGTAGTTTTTTCATCGTGTAAGGAGGTATGATTTAGATGAAAATTGAAAGAGAAGAATTTGAAAGAGAAAGAAATTATCTTAATAAGACAGTTAGTCTTATTAGAAAGAAGATTTCATCTTTAGGACAAGAGCTTTATGATGATGATGAAAAAGTACTTGAGTTTAAGAAATTTATTTGGGATTCACATACCGAAATGGATCCTAGTGAAATGCGTACAATGATGGCCGAATCGGACTTACAAGTATCTATTATGCAGTCAAAAGGTAATTATTTACAAAAGTTATTTAGAGTCCAAAATAAACCTTATTTTGGTATGATAAGATTTAAAGAAGATGATGAGGAATCAGATATCTATATTGGTATTACTCATGTTGAAGATAATCTTGATTATTATGTACATGACTGGAGAAGCCCAATATGTAGTATGTTCTATGATTATGAGACTGGTTTAGCTAGTTATGAAGCTCCTGGTGGAAGAATAGAGGGAGAAATAACAAGAAAGAGACAATATATTATAGAAAATGGACAGCTTAAAAATATCTTTGACAATGATTTAAATATTAGTGATAGTCTACTTCAAGAAGTACTTGCAGAAGAATCATCAGATAAAATGAAGAATATTGTTAATACGATACAAGAAGAACAAAATAAAGTAATAAGAAATACCGAAGATAAAAATTTAATTGTTGAAGGAATAGCGGGTTCTGGTAAAACTAGTGTTGCTCTTCATAGAATAGCTTTTCTATTATATCGAATACCTAATCTTAATTCTAATAATGTAGTTGTCTTTACTCCTAATAAAGTATTCTCCGAGTATATATCTAATGTTCTTCCGGAACTAGGAGAAGATAATACTTATAGTATGACTTTTTATGATTTACTTTGTCAAAATATTAATGAATATAAAGAAATAGAAAATTTTACAGACTTTATATCAAGGTATTATAAGAAGAATATATCTAGTTTTGATTTAATTAAATATAAACAATCTGATGAAATAATTAGTGATTTAGATAATTATGTTAAAGATATTATAAGTAATATTAGATTTACTAAGAATTTAGAATTTGATAATTTTATTGAAGTATCTACTGATGAACTTAATAATATGCTTACTCATAAATATGATAGGTATCCTTTATTTGAAAGAGTAACAGAAATAGCTAAGAAGATTACAGAGAATAATTATAATGGTAATATGAAGAATTATAAGAGTATTGAAAAAGTACTTAAAGATAATTTAAATATAAAATTAGATTTAAAGAGTATTTTTAATAACTTCTTTAGTAGTAAATATTCTAAATATAATGATAGTATTAAAGATAATTATTTATATTATGAAGATGCATGTTTATTCTTATATTTAAAAAGTTTATTAGTGGGATTTAATACTAATCATATTATTAAAGAAGTAGTAATAGATGAAGCGCAAGACTATAATAAACTACAATATTTAATTATTAAGAGAACATTTAAGACTTCTAACTACACGATATTAGGAGATACTAATCAGACGATTAATCCTTATTATAAATATAATTCTTTAGAAGAACTTACAAGTATCTTTGATAGTTCTAAATATATTACGCTTACTAAGACTTATCGTTCTACTTATAAGATAATTGAATATACAAATAAGATATTAGGTCTTAGTCATAGTACAGCGATTAGAAATAATAAAGCTAGTGATATTTTATTTAGAAAAGGATGTAATAAAATAGACTTTATTAATGATATTACTAATTTAAAGAGTAGTTCTAAAAGTATTGCTATTATTACAAAAGATGATGAAGAAGCAGAAAAGATATATAACTTACTAAAAGAAGATACGGATATTATGCTAATAGATGGATATAGTCATATTAAAAGAGACTTAGTCGTGGTACCTTCTTATATAGCTAAGGGATTAGAATTTGATTCGGTAATTGTCTATAATGATGAGAATAATAAGTATAAGGATAATGAAAAATATTTATTCTATGTAGCTTGTACAAGAGCTCAACATAATTTAATCATTTATAATGGAGAAGAGTAATTCTTCTTTTTCTTTATCCTTTATAAATAAAGGGTTTATAAATTTCTGTTTGACATTATATTTCATTTGTGATACGATAGATGACGTCCGCTAAAAAGAGGTGTAGAAGTGAAAAAACATAAATTAGAAATTGCAGCGTTAACTCTTTTACTAGGAGTTTTGTGTTATGCATTTTATGATAGTAATATTAGAGGATTTGAAAAAGAAATAGTATTAAGTAGTGAACTATTAACAATGAGAGAAATAAATGACAAGAATGAGTTTACAATGGAATTGTTATCACTACCGATTTCAGAGGAAAACAAGCAAGAAAAAACGGAAAAGGAATTAGAAGAAGAAAGAAAAGATGAAATCATTGAGGAAGAGGAAATTTCAGTAGTAGAGGAAGAGCCAGAAGATGAAGAAACTGAAACTTATGTAGAAGAAGTAGTAGAAGAAACAAGATATATACCACAATATAGTTATATTCCTGAATATAATGAGGAATTAGCAACACAGATTGTTAATTATGCTCTTCAATTTGTCGGAGGTCCTTATGTATATGGTGGTAACTCATTGACAAGTGGAACAGATTGTTCAGGTTTTACTAAGTTAGTATTTGCTAATTTTGGTATACATCTTGAAAGAGCTGCTGCCTCCCAAGTGTATAATGGTGTAAGCGTTGGTTTAGCTAATATTAAACCAGGAGATATAGTATTATCTGGTTATAATGGAAGTATATGTCATTCATCTTTGTATATTGGCAATGGTCAACTTGTACATGCTTTAAATTCTAATGTTGGAATTGTAGTAACAGATTTATATATAATGCCAATAATTGATGTGAGAAGAGTTATATAAAAAAATCTAAACTTTGATGTATAGATTTTTTTTTATAAAAATATTGTTTATAATTGACAAAAGGTGCTAAAAAAATTATAATTATACTAGAGGTGGTTTAGCGTGAACTATACTAATAGAGAAGTAGTAAGAAGATTAAAGCAATATGATATGTTTTTAAGTAGTTTAGAATTAGCTAAAGATGAAAATACGAGAGAGAGAATATGTGATCAATTAGATAAAATTGAAAGACAAATATTACTTGATACTAATACAGAATATGAAGAAGAGTATATGCATGCTCTTAATGAGGAAGCAGCGTCTTTTAATGAAGAAAAGTCTAGACTAAGGAAACTTATTAATATTATCGAAGAAAGAAGAAAATATTTAGATGAGAGAAAGGCTGAACATAAAAAGATTACGGGTTCTTTAGTGGAACTTATGACTTTTCTTGGGGAAGATAAACTCTCTATATTTAAAAGAAGATTAGATATTATCGAGACCTATGAGAAGAATCGAGAAGAACAAGAAAGTATTATGAATGAGATGAAATCTCTCGATATTAAGATTAGTGAGGCTTCTCGTAATGTTAAAGCAAATGCTAGATTAGATGATATTTTAGAAAACAAAATGCAAGAATTAGTTAATAAGGCTTTTGAAAAATTTAATCTATATGGGCTTACTTCTAAAGAAAGTGACATTGAAGAAAAACATACTACTTTAAAATATGCTCTTGATATGGCTAGGGAAAATTTAAAAAGTGCTAAAGATATAAATAATACTTTTATGATATTGGAATGTGATAATATTTTGTCTGAAGTAACTTTAGAATTTAATAAGTATAATGAGGAATTATATGCTTTGAAATTAATGAAGGTATATGATGAAAAATCAGAGGATTATGATTCTTTACTTAAGAAAAGGGAAACCATTGATGAAATATTGAAAGAAATACCTGAGAGTGATTTATATATGGAAATAAATGAGGAACTTTCAAGGGAGTTAAATACTATTAGACTTCAAAAGCAGGATTTAGATACTTATGAAACTTTAAAGAAGGAAAGATTGGCTAAGAGAGAAAGAATGTCTGCTTTAGAAGAAGAAAATAATTCCAAAGAGTTTAAGGTTGTTTTAGATGAACTAGTTAAGAATGAGGCCAGAATCAAAGAAGAGCAGGCAAAGATTGCTAAGAAGAAAGAATATCAAGAAAAACAAGCAAGATTAATAGAGGAACAAAAATTAGAGGCATCGAGAAGAAGAAGACAAAAGCTTATTGAAGAAGCTAGAATGAAAGATCAACATGAAAGGCTAAGTAAAGTTAAAGAACTTCAAGATAATACTGTTATTAGTTCTAATAAGAAAAGTAAAGTTAATGATTTAAAGAATATTACAATAGATGATATATTTCCTAAAAAGGAAGATAATAAATTAGCAGTGCTACCTGAAGAGAAGAGTATTTTAGAAGAAATGACTGAAGAAGCTGTAGATGACAATCGTTTATTAGATGATAATAAAGCTAAGGATTTGTTCGTAGAGAATACTGATCCGGTTGATTTATCAATAAGTTTTGATGATATAGACATTGATGATAAAAAGGAAGAGGCCAAGGAAGAAATTAAGTTTGATATGAGTGATTTTGATGATATTCCAATTATTGAAAATAATAATTTGAAACCTGAATTATTGGATAGTGATGATAAAATTGATATTTCAAAAACGAATAAAAAAGAAGGTGGGATACTATGGAAGGAAACTCTATAAAAACATTTGAAAATTTATGTAAAATATTTGAGATGAGAATTAAACTTGACAGTATTAAGGGTGAAGATGTTTCTGAAGAAGTACTTGAGAATTATGAAAAATATGCAAAAAAAATCGATTCTTATTATAATGAAGAGTTTCAAAAAGAATTAAAAAATCTTATTACACCTAAAAAAACTTTAGATAAAGAACGAGAAAGATTAGAGAAATTAATTGATTTACTTGAAGACAGATTAAAAAAGAGAAGCTCTCTAGCAGGAGATTTTCATGCTGCTACTGGTAAATATATTAAGAATCTTCAACTTATTGTATCAGAAAATGAACTTAATAATAAGAAAGAAAGATTAAATCTGATTTCTAAGTATTTGGATACAGTTAAAGAAATTGAAAATATTAAAGAAAATATAGAAAAATTGAGAGAAACGCTTAGTGAAGAAGAAGAAAAGAAAGATGATTATTTTGAAAAGAATAAAGCACTTGAAGATGAATTATATTCTTCCTTTGTTACTAGTGTAAGTTCTGATGAATATTATGGTAGTATTGAAGAAGAAAATATAATTAATATTTTAGAGGAAGTCAGTAAGAAAGCTAAAGATAATAAAGAGACTTTAGATATTACTAAGGAAAGTGTTGAAAGTCTTCTATCGACTGGTATGGATGATGAATATACTTCTTATATTGAAGAGGCAAGTAAGAGTTATTCATTATGGAAAGATAGGGAGATTATTCTTAAGATATATAAACTTGTTATTAATTTTGAGGATGAATTCAAGGATATTCTTGCTAAGAGAGATGAAATTACTAGTTTATTTGAAGAAAGAAAGACGATTAATGTAGATACTGATATATTAATTCCTTTTGAGGATGTAATGTTAAATCAAAGTAAGATATTAAATAATGAGAAAGAAATATTAGATAATATAGCTAATCTTACTAGTAGGATAGAGTTTAAGGAAGAGAGATTAGAAGAATTAGAGGAAGTAATAAAGGAACCGGAAATACTGGCTATTCTTAGCGAATATAATTTAATTGATGAAACTAAGGAACAGGAAGATAAATTAGAAAGTAATTCTTTATTATCTGTAGATATTCCTGTTACTGATGGTATTTCGGTAAAAGAGTATAATCCTTATAGTATTATTTCTATTGATGATTCCCCTTTGACTTTAAATGTTGGACTTGCTAAATTAAAGGGAACTAGTGTTAGAGATAAGGTTAAAAAGAAATTAAATATAGAACTTGGCAATGCTATGGAACTTGATAATAATATTGTTTCGGATGTAAATGATATTCAAAACGTTGTTCAAGAAAAACCTCATACTGATGAAACTAATATTGTAAACGAACAGGTTATTAATTCTTTGAGTGATGAGATTATTACTAATAACGATGAAAATAGTAATACTGAAGTTGAAAAAGAATCTTCTGATGGCAGCAAAATGAGAGAAAAAGATGATGGTTCTAAAAATGAAGAAGGCAGTTCTTTTTGGATTCCTGTTTCTGATTCTAAGCTTGAAGCAAGTGATTTTCCAAATATTAATATTCCAATTCATAATGATAATTTAAATGATGGTAATGATAATTTTGGATTTCCAGAAGTAAATAATTAGAGGGGAAAGTGATAATATGATAGATATTGATAAGGTTATTACTTTGGGTAATGGTGAAAAATATTTAGTTTTGGATAAAGCGTTATATAATGATGTTAATTATTATTATATTGCAAAAATAAATGCTACGGAGACGGATATTGAAAATGACTTTAAGCTTGTTAGTATAGAAGAATCTGATAAGGAAAAAGTAATTGTTGAAGTAACTGGTGAAGATAGACTTAAAGAAATCCTTTTGGCATTTAAAAGTGAATGAGAGTAGAAATATCTATTATGATATTTCTTTTTCTATTAAAAAAATTACACTATTAAAGTGTAATTATCTAAATTTTTCTAATTTAAAAGGATCACCAATTATGTCATAGCCGAGATTTGTTAATTCTTTTACGGTTTTGACTAAAATATTTTGATCATCATCTTTAAGATTTAATTCTTTTAATACTTCTTTATAAACATTTGTCCATGATAATTTCTTTTTATTATCATATCTAATTAGGTGTTCTACTACCATGGATACTTTTTTTGATAAGTCTGTCATATTTTCCTCTCCTCTTTTTTAGTATAGTATAAATTTATTTAGAAAAATGTAACCTATTTGGTTACATTTTATTATATAAAGCATACATATGTTTTTATTTTAAACAAAAAGATTGACAATCATAAGTATTATGTTTATAATGATTTTACTAGCTAATTATGTAGTAATATATTTAAAAATATAGACTTTTACACTAAAATTTAGTACAATTAATTAGGATGGTGGGCTTTTATGAATTTTGTTAGGCTTAGTAATTTTGAAGGACCTTTAGATTTACTTTTACATTTAGTAAAAGAAGGAAATACTGATATTTTTGATATTAATATTGTCGAGATAACAGATAAGTACTTAGAGTATATTAGAAAAGAAGAGAGTCTTAATATCAATGTTTCATCGGATTATTTAGTTATGGCTGCTGAACTGATGTATTTGAAGAGTAAAAGTTTATTACCAAGTGATAATACTAAAAATGATGATTTAGAAGAGGAAATTACTAGGGAGAGTTTGATTGATAAATTATTGGAATATCAAAGATATAAAGAAGTTACTTTTTCTCTTAAAGAGTTAGAAAAAGAGAGAAAAAATATTTATGTTAAAAATCCTGAAAAAGTTAGTGATTATATATCAAGTAAGATTGTAGGTGAATCTAGTATTGACGATTTGATTGCGGCTTTTAAATCTTTTTTAGTAAGGCAAGAACTTGATAAACCATTAGAAACGACGATTACTAAGAAAGAATATTCTGTTAGGGAGAGAAAAATTGGTATTAAGAATATTTTATTTCAAAAGAAAAGAGTTTATTTAGATGAACTTTTTGAGGAATTTAATAAGCCTTATATTGTTGTTACTTTCTTATCGATACTTGAGATGGTTAAAGAAAGAGATATTATTGTTAAGCAAGATAGAAATTTTGATAAAATTTTGATAGAATTGAGGGATGTGTAATGGAAGGTATTATTGAAGGATTACTTTATGTTCAAGGTGATTTGGGTCTTACTTTAAAACAAATTGAGGATATTTTGGAAATAGATGAGGAAAAGGCTAAAGAGGCTGTTCTTAATTTGAAAAATTATTATGTCAATAATAATAGAGGCCTTAGAATTAACTTTTTGGGTAATACTATTAAACTTACTACTTGTGAAGAACATAAAGAATATTATAAAAAATTACTTGAAGAGCCTAGTTCAAATAATTTATCACAATCGGCTTTAGAAACTCTTGCGATTATTGCTTATAATGAACCGATTACGAGAGGTAATGTCGATTCTTTAAGAGGGGTTGATTCTTCTTATGTTATGAGGAGATTACTTGCTAAGGGTTTAATTAAAGAGTGTGGTAAAAGTGATTTGCCAGGAAAACCGATTTTATATAGAACGACGGATGAATTTTTAGATTATTTTGGACTTTCTTCAAAAGATGATTTACCCGATATAAGTTCTTTAAAAATAGAGGAAGATAATAGTTCAAAGGATTTATACAATTCGATATATAAGGAGGTCATGGTTAATGGAAGAGAGAATAGTTAGTAGTATAGAAACAGATGAAGATAGAGAATTAAATATTAGACCAAAGAAGCTTGATGAATATGTTGGTCAAAGTGAAATTAAAGAGAATTTAAGAGTTTTTATTAAGAGTGCATTAATGAGGGGAGAAACACTTGATCATATTCTTTTATATGGTCCTCCGGGTCTTGGCAAAACGACTCTTGCTTATATTATTGCAAATGAACTTGGGAGTAATATTAAGACCGCTAGCGGGCCCTCTATTGAAAAAGCTGGTGATTTGGCGGCAATTTTATCTACTTTAGAAGAAGGAGATGTTTTGTTTATTGATGAAATTCATAGAATTCCTAGATATATTGAAGAAATATTGTATCCCGCTATGGAGGATTTTTATTTAGATATTATTGTTGGTAGTGATGGTTCTTCGAGAAATATTAAAATTAATTTACCACATTTTACTTTAGTTGGCGCAACTACTAGAGCGGGTGATTTGTCTAGTCCTTTAAGAGATAGATTTGGGATTATATCTAAACTTAATTACTATACAGATGAAGAATTATATCAGATTATTAAGAGGACATCTAGGGTATTAGATACTCCGATTACGGATGAAGCTGCGAGATGCTTGGCTAGAAGAAGCAGAGGAACGCCAAGAATTGCTAATAGACTTTTTAAGAGGATAAGAGATTTTGCTTTGGTATATGGTGATGGTATTATTAATGAAGATGTTCTTTCTAGCTCACTTGATAAGTTAAAGGTTGATAAAACAGGTTTAGATGAAACAGATTATAATTTACTTATGGCTATTATCGAAAGATTTAATGGAGGACCTGTTGGTTTAGAAGCACTTGCTTCTTCAATTGGAGAAGAGGCATCTACTATTGAAGATGTTTATGAACCATTTTTATTGCAGCAGGGATATTTAAAAAGAACTGCAAGAGGTAGAGTTGTTACAGATAAAACTTACGAGTATTTGAATATTGAAAAGTAATTTTAAATTTTTTGGCATTGTAATAAAATTGTACTGAATTTGTTAGAAAAAATTTAAACTTGATAATTAAATGTTTTTGTGATAGTATATATATCATATTTATTTGGAGTTATTATGGAAAATATTTTTATAAAAAAGAATTTTAAATTTATTAGTATATTATTTCTTGCTATATCATTTCTAATGATGATTATTCATAATATTAAAATGGATTTGTATATTAAATATTTTATTATACCATGTAGTTTACTTATTATTAGTTTTATATTTTTGATTAGAAAATTTGATATTGATAAGAGAAAAAAATATTATTTGTTTTTAGTGCCTATTATATTAATACTTTTTAGTTACTTAATAATTGATATTGATAATAGTAATATGGTATTAAATGTTATAGTGCTTCCAGTTTTACTTTCAATATTTTTTGCTGGAATAACTAATGAAAGATTTGTTGTTGATAGAAATTTTATTAAGAATTATTTTAAGATTTTTCCGGGAAACCTTTTTTCTAACTTAAGTTATTTGAAACTTATAAAGAAAGAAAAGACAAAGAAAAAAAATAATTTAATATATATAGTTATAGGATTTATTATAGGTTTACCAATAGTAGGTATTATATTATCTTTACTTACATCGGGCGATGCTTATTTTAATTTATTTACGGATGTAATATTTGACTTTATTTCTAATTTATTTAATATTAATAATGTAATTGGTAACTTTATTGTTATTGTAATATCATTTATATTGTTATTTTCTATCTTTATTAATATTTTAAAAAATAGATTTAATGAAAGTAATATTGGAAAAAAGAAAAATATTAATAGTTATATAGTAAATACTATACTTATAATGGTTAATCTAGTATTTATGTTATTCTTAGTATCTGAAATATCTAAGCTAACTGTTAATTTTTTTCATCTACCAGAATTGTATACTTATGCAAAGTATGCTAGAGAAGGTTTCTTTCAGTTACTTGGTGTTACAGTTATTAATATGATTATTATAGGATATTTATGTTATTATACTACTTTAATTAAAGATAATAAATTAGTTAAAATATTGGTATTACTTCTTTGCTTATTTTCAATAATACTTATATTTAATTCATATTATAGAATGTTTTTGTATGTTAATAAATTTGGTTTTACTGTTCTTAGAAGTCAAGTAATATTGTTTTTATTAATGGAACTATTTATTTTAATATTAATAGGAAAAAAAATTAAATATGGTATAAGATTAAGAGAGGGTAATATATTTATTATTATAATTATTACAACATATATTTTTAATCTATATTTATGTAATAATATGTTTATTGATTATATAAATAAAATATTAAATTATTAGGAGGTAAATAAAATGAACGAAAATTTTTTTTGTGTTGATGAAATAAATATTGGCTGTTTGGGCATTATTAATTATTTAGGACCAGGTAAAGGTGCTATTTGGAATAAAAAACAAAATCCATATATAGCTTTTAGAAAAGATTCTAGTGTATCATTGGATGATTGCCATGAAGGGAAAAATGTTTTTAATAATGATAAATATTATTTTCTAAGTGAAGTTTCAAAAAAGGATAATAATTTAGAAATTGTTCAAGGAAAAAATGTAATTGGCAGTAGTTTTCCGCTAAGAATAGTATGTGGTAATGGTAAAGATAAAATATCTTCTATTGAATTAAAGATTATTATATGTAATTTTAATATTGCTGATGCTTTAAAGAAAAAGAGTAATGATAATTATTTGAATTCATTTAAAAAATATATTGATGTTATAGACCAAATGGTTGATGGTAAGGAAAAAGAAAGATATGTTGATACTATTAATGATTTATTAAATGATTATATTAATATTTTAAGTGAAACTTCTAATGAAAATAGAACTTTCGATATTTTTGTTGGTAATTTTAATAACTTTAGTCTAGAACTTGAAGGAAAAAGCAAAGAAAAAAAAAGAAAAAAACAAAGATAAACACTTTACAAAATGTTAATTATAGTGTATTATTAATATGTTCCTTGAACTTTGTTATTAGATTCCTCGTCTGTAACTAGGTATAAGGTGAAAATAAGATAAGGAGGAAAAATTATGGCTTTAAGAAAAGATGTTAAAAGTAAGATTATTAAAGAATTTGCTAGAAATGAAAAAGATACTGGTTCTGCTGAAGTACAGATTGCTATCTTAACTAGTGAAATTAATGCTCTTACAGAACATTTAAAGAACAATAAACAAGATAAGCACTCTAAGAGAGGATTACTTATTAAAGTTGGTAAAAGAAGAAGTTTATTAAATTATCTTTTAAAGAATGATGTTAAAAGATATAGAGCTATTGTTGAAAAACTTGGCTTAAGAAAATAAATATAGAAAAGTAGGCACTCTTTTTTGAGTGCCTTTAAATTAGGAAAAAGTACTTATTATAGGAAAGATGGAGGTAGAAATGAAAAAAGTATTTGAACTAGATTTTTATGGAAGAAAGATTGTTGTAGAAAATGGGGAACTTGCTAAACAAGCAGATGGTGCTGTACTTGTAAGATATGGTGATACGGTAGTACTTAGTACCGCTGTTGTTAGTAAGACTGCTAATCTATTATCTGATTTCTTTCCACTTATGGTTTTATATCAGGAAAAGTTATATTCCGTTGGTAAAATACCTGGAGGATTCATTAAAAGAGAAGGAAAACCTACAGATGCTGCTACTCTTGCTGCTAGAATGATTGATAGACCACTTAGGCCATTATTCCCAGATGATTTTAAAAATGAGGTACAAATTGTCAATACTGTTTTATCAGTAGATCAAGATAATTCACCTGAACTTACTGCTATGTTTGGATCTTCTCTTAGTACATGTATTAGTAAAATTCCATTTAATGGCCCAGTGGCTGCAGTTAAAGTTGGCAGAGTAGATGGTAAGTTTATTATTAATCCTACGGTTGAGGAAGCTGAAAAATCAGACATTGATTTGACGGTTGCAGGAACTCGTGATGCCATTAATATGGTTGAAGCTGGGGCTATGGAGGCTTCAGAAGATGATATGTTAGAGGCTTTATTATTTGGCCATGAGGCTGTTAAAAAGTTAGTGGCTTTTCAAGAAGATATTATTAGTGAGATTGGCGAAGGAAAGATGGAATATGAGAAACTTGAAATTTCTGATGAGTTAAGGAATGAAGTAGATTCTTATATTAGAGAAAGACTTGATAGTGCTCTTAGAATTAAAGATAAATTAGAGAAATATGCCGCTATTGATGGATTACAAGAAGAAGTAGTAGAAAAATATAAGAGTGAATTTGAAGATAATATGAAACCTGAAGAATTAAAAGAGTTACTTACTAAAGTAGCACTTATATTTCACAATGTAGAATATGAATTATTTAGAAATATAGTTGTTAAAGAAAAGACAAGAGCGGATGGCAGAAAGATGGATGAAATTAGACCACTATCTACGGATATTGATCTTCTTCCTAGAACACATGGTAGTGCATTATTTACAAGAGGTCAAACACAGTCACTTGCTACAGTAACACTTGGAGCACTTGGAGAACATCAAATATTAGATGGTCTTGGTATTGAAGATACAAAAAGATTTATGCTTCATTATAATTTTCCTGCGTTTTCTGTAGGTGAGACTGGTAGATACGGGGCTCCTGGAAGAAGAGAAATAGGGCATGGTTCACTTGGTGAAAGAGCTTTATCTTATGTTATTCCTAGTGAAGAAGAATTTCCTTATACGATAAGAGTAGTAAGTGAAATATTAGAAAGTAATGGGTCATCAAGTCAGGCAACAATATGTGCTGGTACAATGGCTTTAATGGCTGCTGGAGTACCTATTAGAAAACCGGTAGCAGGTATTGCTATGGGACTTATTACTAGTGGTAAAGATTATACAGTACTTACGGATATTCAAGGTATGGAAGATCATTTAGGAGATATGGATTTTAAAGTAGCAGGAACTCGTGATGGTATAACTGCACTTCAAATGGATATTAAGATTGATGGGATTAATAAAGATATTTTAAAAGAAGCTTTAGCTCAGGCTAAGAAAGCAAGATTTGAAATATTAGATGTCATCGAAAAACAAATAGATAAACCAAGAGATGATGTATCTAAGTATGCTCCTAAGACGGAAACATTTATGATTAATCCAGATAAGATTAAAGATGTTATTGGCCGTGGTGGTGAAATGATTACGAAGATTATCTTAGAATGTAGTAATGTTAATACAGTAACAGATATTAATGCTGTTAAGGTTGATATTGAGGATGATGGTAGAGTAATTATTTATCATACTGATAGAAGTATTATTGATGCAACAGCCGAAAGAATCAAGAATATTGCTAGAGAAGTAGAAATAGGTAAGATTTATACATGTAAAGTAGTAGATATTCAAGACTTTGGCGTATTTGTAGAATTGTGGCCTGGTTGTGAGGGGTTAATTCATGTATCACAACTTGATACCGTAAGAGTAGAAAAACCTAGTGATTTATTTAAAGTGGGAGATGAAGTAATAGCTATTGCTACTGGCTATGATAAAAAAGGTAAACTTAATTTATCTAGAAAAGAATTACTAAAGAAGTAATTCTTTTTTTAATTTCACTGTTTATGCACTTGTTTTTATATACTTTTTATGATATCATTTATATAGAAAGTAGGTAATAGGAATATGAAAGAAAGTATAAAAAAATCAAAAGTAATAGGATCATTACTTGGTATATTTGGTTTTATTGCTTTAGTAGCAGGAGCTACTTATGCATGGCTTACTTGGAGGAGCAATAATATTATAATTGCAGGTTCAACAGAATGCTTTGATGTAGTATATTATAGAAAAGATTTAGGTACAGAACAAAATCCCGCTAAAATAAAGTTTATGACTAATTATAATAGAGATAATTTAAATCAAGTAGTAGAAAATCCACTGTATGCTGAAGTAGGATTATCATTAGATCCTAGATGTACTAATGTATCAGGACTAGGTAAATTATACTTAACTACTAATGTAAGCACAGATGATATATTATTAACTGGAGGATTATATTATACATTAGTAAAAGTAGAAAATAGTACAGAAACATTTATTAAAGATGGACCTATTACATCTACTGGAGATATGTTATTACAAGATAATATCTTTGTATCATCTACTACGGGAGGAATAAAATATCGAGTATATCTATGGATAAATGGACCAATAACTACAGATCAAAACTATGTGGGAGCATCTTACATAGGAGAAATAAGAGCAGAAGTGGTATCTAGGGAAGATAATACACCACCAGTATATGCTGCAGATTATATTACTAATTTATATAATAATGCAACTAAAAGTAATGCTACTGTAAATAATATTACATATTCTCTTGCATCAGATGTAGGACTAATGAGAGATCAATTTGGTTCTAGCAGTAGTGCATCAAATACAGGAAATCTTCGTTATTATGGAGCAAATCCATCTAACTATGTATGGCTAGGAGATACATATACATCTGACATAACATTTCCAGGTGATGCAAGATCAGGCACTCCCGATATTGTAAGACAAGCAGGAGATAAAAAACTGTGGAGAATAGTGGGAGTATTTGATGGAAGAATTAAACTAATAAGTAATGATCCAATAGGTACAACTAATTTATCATGGGATACATCCGCAAGTACTGTAAATAATGGATGGGGTATAAATCAGTGGGGTGAATCTGGAAACTACGAAGGATCTGATTTAATGAGATTATTAAATCCAGGATTTGAAAGTGAAAGTGTAAATAACAGTTTATATTGGAATAAAAAATCATCAGGAACAGTATATATTGGACAACTTAATACAACAACAGTAAATGTAAGTTTTGCTAATACAGGACTAACAGCAAATGAAAGAAGTTTAATTGACACAGCAACATGGTATACAGGAGCATATGATCAATTTTCATATGCTGATGCACATTACAATGCTGAAAGAGGAAACATGGGTAAGATATGTACTCAAGGAACTAGTGAATGTAATGATACAGTCGAAAGAACAAATACTTGGAATGGAAAAGTAGGATTAATAAGTGCAAGTGACTATGGATATAGTGCTGATTTATCACAGTGTAATCAGACATTAAATAACTACTCAAGTTGTACAAGTTCAAATTGGTTATCTATTGGAAGAGTTTATTGGACAATGTCTTCGAGCGCTGATTTGGAGTATGCTAGCGATGTCTTCTATGTGCTTAACGGTGGCGGCAGTTTGAACGATGGCATTGCTAGCAATGACGGTGCGGTCCGTCCTGCAGTCTTCCTTAAATCAGGCGTATCCATTTCCTCTGGAAATGGTAGTGAGTCTAATCCGTTTGTAATTGAATAGAAAAAAATTATAAATGATAAACAAGAATATTGTTAAGGTGAGTATAGGCTTATTTGAAAATGAAAAATAAACAATTAACTATTGCAATTGTTAAAAAAATATAGTACAATTTAGATATAGGATATGGAGGGCTTTATTATGTTGAATAGAAAAGGTCAGACACTTGTCGAATATGTGCTTATTATATCGTTAATAACGGTACTTGTTATTGGACTTGTTAAAATATTTGGTGGATACCTTCAGGATGCTATTACGAAGATGGGATGTAATGTATCTGGTAAGGAGTATATTGAAGGAGAAAAAGTTGGTAGTGGATATTGCCAAGGTGATGAAAATAGTTTTTTTGAATAAGATAAATCGACATTTGATTTATCTTATTTTTATTATAATAAATCTATGAAAATGTATATAGATTTATTTTTTCTTTTTAATATGGTTATTGATGGTATTATTATAATGGGAGTTAGTTATATCCTTAAGCGGAGAACAAATACTATTAGAATTATTTTATCGAGTTTAATAGGAGGTATTTCTTCATTACTTTTACTTTTTAATATTGATAAAATTGCTATTGAGATATTTAGTATTATTGTTATGTGTATAGTATGCTTTGGATATAAAAATATTAAATATACGATTAAGAATATTTTTTATATGTATATCGTTAGTGTAATACTTGGAGGTCTACTGTATTTATTTAATATTAAGATTGATAATAGTATTATTTATTATTTGGTTATTATTGTTATAGGGGGAGAAGTTACTATCTTATATTGCAAAGAAATGAGTAAACTTAAAAATAATTATAATAATTATTATCAAGTAGACATATACTTTGATAAAGATAATATTTCTCTAATGGGTTTTTTGGATACGGGAAATAATTTATATGATATATATAAGCATAGGCCTATTATTATTGTTAATAAGAAATATGAAAGGGATGATAGATTCTTATTAGTTCCTTATAATACTGTTTCCGGTGATGGGTTACTTAAGTGTGTTAAACCTAAATATATAGTAGTTGATAATAATGTTGTTAGGAATGTGCTAGTAGCGTTTTCTGATAATATTAGGTTTATTGATGGAGTAGATGTTATATTGCATAAAGATGTTATGAAAGGGGAATAATATGTTTAAATTACTTAGAAGTTTAATTAGAAGACTTAATTACTTGTTTTATGTTGGCAGTACGGATATTCTTCCCGAACCATTGTCAAAAGAAGAAGAGGAGAAATATGTTAGTTTATTTTTAAAAGGAGACACTAAGGCTAGAGATAAATTAATTGAACATAATTTAAGACTTGTAGTTTTTTTGGCTAAGAAGTATGAAAATACGAAGATTGATCTAGAAGATTTAGTATCTATTGGAACAATTGGTTTAATTAAGGGAGTTAACACTTATCAGAATGATAAGAATATTAAGCTTGCTACTTATGCTTCTAGATGTATTGATAATGAGATACTAATGTATCTTAGAAAGACAAAAAAGAAGAGAACAGAGGTTTCTTTTGAAGATAGTCTTAGTTTTGATTCGGAGGGAAATGAACTTCATTTAGAGGATGTTTTAGGTACTGATGGGGATATTGTTACTAAGCCCCTTGAAGATGAAAATGATAGATATTTAATGTATAGAGAGGTTAATAAACTTGGTAAAAGGGATAAGGAAATTATTGAACTTAGATATGGTCTTAATGGTAAAAAAGAGATGACACAAAAAGAAGTTGCTAGTTTGCTTGGAATATCTCAATCTTATATTTCAAGGATAGAGAAGAAAGTTATTAAAAGATTGTCTAGTATTATAAAGTTATAAGCACTATTTAGGTGCTTTTATTTTTATGATAGTTCTTGATAAATATTTTTTGTTATAGTATAATATTACTAGATTAATAAGGAGGAATACTATGTTAGAAAAAATTAAAAATTGGATGAGAAATAATAAAGGGTTTTGTGTTGTAATATTACTTTGTTTTGTATTAGCAGCTATTCTTTTGGTTATATTTATTGGAATGTTAACTAGTAAGAGTTCGAATAAATATGGTAATAGACTAAGCGGTATTGAAGATGTAAAAATAGATAAGGAAGTATATGATGGAGTTAAGGAAGAGGTTTTGTCTACTGAAGCTGTAGAGGATGTTAATATTAGATTGCAAGGAAAGATTGTTTATACTACAATTGTATTAAAAGAGGAAACTACTCTTGATAAAGCCAAAGAAATTGCTAGTAATACTTTAGATAATTATAGTGAAGAAGAACTTAAATATTATGATTTTTCTTATTTCTTAAAATGGAATAATGAGGAAGGTATTACTGTTATTACTGGTAATAAGCATAATAATTTTGATTCTATTACATGGATTAAAGATAAGGAGTAGAAGATGAAAAAGAGAAATAATAAGGTTCTTATTTTAACTTTGACGGGTATTGTTTTTATTGTTTTATTAGGTATATTTATTTTAAATTATAGTAAAGATGATTCTTCTTTTTCAATATTAGAGAAAAAGTGGATAAATGATAATAAAAAGAATGTAATAGATGTTAGTGTTTTTAATGATATCCCGATATACGGTAAAAATGGTAATGGTGTTATTTTTGATATTTTAGATAATTTTACTGAAAAATATGGTATTAGCTTTAATAAGGTATCTTATTTTGCTAGTAATAATAATGTTTCTTTAAAAGATAATGCTTTTAGAATCGTTAATAATGTTGTTGACTTAACAGACAATGATATTGTTATTTATAATGATTATTATGTTTTAATTGGTAAAGATAATGTTTCTATTGATTCAATTAAAGATATGGGAAATATTGAGGTGGCAGTATTATCTTCGGATATTGGAGTTGTTTCTAATTATTTAATTGATAATAATATGATTAGCTATTTATCTAAAGAGAGTATAAGTGATATTGAGTTAGCTCTTACTAATGATGAAGTTAAGTATGCTATTATTCCTTATAATATGTATGTTGATGTAATTATTAGAAATGATTTGCATATTTTGATGCACATATCAGATGTTTATAAGAGATATGTTTTGACTATTGGTAATAATACTTTTCGTAATATTATGAAGAAGTATTATCATGGCTTTGAAAAAGATTATCAAAGTATATTTTATAAGGATAGTTTTTTAAATGAATATTTCTTAGATAAAAAAATTAGTGAAGCTGAGAGAATGGGATATAATAGTTCTCCATATAATGTTGGCTATATGACATATATGCCATATGAAGGCGAACAAAATAAGAATATTGTTGGTACTTTATCTAATTACTTGAATTCTTTCGCTGATAATTATGCTGTTGATTTTAATATTATTTATTATGACGATATTGATAAAATGAAAAAAGATTTTTCTAGCGGTGAATTAGATTTGGTTTTTGGTAATTTTAATACTAGTGGACTTAATATTGATGTTATTAAAACGAGATCTTTATTTAGAGAAGAGTACGTGGTATTATCTAAGGATATTTTTAATGTTATGTCTATGAAGAGTTTAATTGGTAAGGAAGTATTTACTATTAAGGATTCGTATTTAAATGATATGGCAACAAGTATGGGTGTATCCTTTAAGGCTTTTAATAATACGGATGATTTATTAAGAAAGATATCTAATAATTCTATTGTTTTAATTGATAAAGATACTTATGAATATTATAAAATAAAAAAATTTAGTGATTTTAATGAATTATATCGTGGAGATCTTCCTTATGAATATGCTTTCTATATAAGAGATGTTAATAAGAATACTATTTTTTCTGAGATGTTTTCTTTCTATGTTGAGACGATTAATTATAATAGTGTTAAATTTAATTATAATTATAATTTAAATAATTATAGTTCTCGTACTGTTTTTGCATTTATTATAACACTTTTGTCAATACTATTATTGATAGGTATATATATTATATTGAAAAAATGGAAAAAGAAAGAGGCTATTATTACTAATAATGATAAATTAAAGTATATTGATTCTATGACTTCTTTAAAAAATAGGAACTATTTGAATTTAAAAATGAAAGAATGGGATGATAATACAATATATCCTCAGGGATTTGTAATAGTCGATCTTAATAATATTAAATATATAAATGATAATCATGGACATGAAGAAGGGGATACTGTTATTAAGAAGGCTGCGAGCATACTTATTGTTAATCAGGAAGCTAATACGGATATTGTTAGAACTGATGGTAATGAGTTCCTTATCTATATGGTTGGATATGATGAACAAGATATTATTAATTATTCTAGAAAAATATATAAGGAACTTAAAAATTTACCATATGGTTTTGGAGCATCAGTAGGATATAGTATGATAGTTGATGATGTTAAAACAGTTGATGATGCAATTAATGAGGCTACTATTGATATGAGAAATAAAAAAGAAATTATGCAAGGAAAAAAATAGTTGAAAAAGGGTATAAAAGAAGTGCTAAAAATTCTAAGTTTAACTGAACTTAGAATTTTACCTTCATACTTATCATATAATTTTGTTTTAGCAATTATTCCGATATTTACAATTATTTTATTAATTGCAAGCTTTTTCTCAATATCAATTGATTCAATTATTAATTTAATAGATGATACTATTCCTAACTATATTAGTAATGTTATTATTGATATTGTTTCTAGTAAGAATTACACTTTATCTATAGGATTACTTAATATATTTACTTTATATGTTTCTTCAAGAGGAATGTATGCTGTTGTAGAAGCTTCTAATAGTTTGTATGGTGTTGATAAAAGAAGTGTTACTAGAGATAGATTGAAATCTGTTATAATTTTGTTATTGCTTGTCTTTTCTCTTTTAGTACTTATACTTATTCCTGTGCTTGGTGGTAAATTGTTAGATTTTTTGAGTAGATATAACATTGTGGCTAATAATATTATTAATATGTATCATGTATTTAAATGGCCAATTACTTTTTGGGTTATATTTGTTAATGTTATATTAATATATATTATGTCTCCATCTGTAAAATTGAAGGTAAGAGATGTTGTGGTAGGAGCTTTTACTACGACAATACTTTGGATTATATTTACTGCTATATTTAGTTATTATCTTACTTATTTTACAAAATTTGATGTTTTATACGGAGGATTATCTAGTGTAATGGTTTTATTAATTTGGATATATTTCTTAAGCTATATTTTAATACTTGGTATTGTTATTAATACTAGAAAGTATAATGCAGATAAAAATAGATAATAATATTTATGATAGTATTACATATGTTTTAATCACGGACTACATATAATGGTAATACTATTGTCTCCTTATATTTTGAAACCTTTTTGGTTTAAGTGAGTTAAATGCTCACTTTTTAAATTGTTTTTATTATTATGAAGGCTATTATGCTTGATAATACTGTTGATAGTATACGGCCTTTTAAATAATTTTTATATTTAATGTTTTCTAATATTGAATAGACTTGAAGATGTATAGATAGCCCACTAAAGGATAAAATGGCTGTAGATATGACTACTTTTATGGTATCATCTAGAGTGAGATTTGAAAGATAAGATAAACCCATGGTCAATTCTAATATACTTTGTATTGTTAATTTTAGGATATTATTTAAATTAAGGATATGGGATAATAATGTTGTAAGTATTATGAACATGGTTATGGTACCTGCAACGAGAAAAAGGGAATTTATTGCTTTAGAAATAGCATCTTTTAAGATAATACCTAGACTTTGATTTTTATCTGGATAATTTATATAATTAGTATTTGGATTATTTTTCTTTCTAAATATTGTTCCAATAATGATATTACTTAATATATTACTAATTAGTATTATTACTGCGTAAGTACTATTTTTTAAATAGAATTTTCCGATTGTTTGAAGTATGAATAATGGGTTAGCAAAATTGCAAAATAGTAAGAGATGTTCTCCTTCATTTGTTGATATTTTATTGGTGTCTACGGCTTTTTTTATAATTACGGCATTAGTGGGGAAACCTGATATTAGTGAGAAAAAAAATATAGTAGTTGCATTTTTACTTATATTAAATAGTTTTGATATGCTATTAGTAATTAATTTTGGAATAATATTGGTAGAGTTATATGTTATTAGAATATCTGATAATACTATCATAGGAAACATTGATGGTACTAAAGTATTATACCAAATATAAAGTGATGATAGAATTGAAGTAGATACTAATTCCTTATTTAGTAATACTAATATTAAAATTATGAACGTTAATATTGAAATAATTTGATTAGAATATTTTTTCATATTTAATTATATGCTATAATAGATTAGAAAAGAAATGGAATGGAATGATAATATGGATTTAAAGAAAATATTAAAGTATAATTATAAGTTTTTATTATTTATTATATTATTATGTTTATTTTTTTATTTAAAACTTCCATATTATGTTATGGCTCCGGGTGGTACAATAAATATTACTGATAGAGTTAATCTATCTGGCTATGAAGAGACTAATGGCTCTATTAATATGCTTTATGTTAGTGAGTATAAGGCTACTCCTGGATTATATTTATATTCGATGATAATGGGGTATGATATAATTAAAAATAATGATAGGAAGATATCTAATGAAAGTATTAAGGAAGTTGAAGATAGAAATAAAATTATGAGAGATAATTCTTTAGATGTTGCTCTTATGGTTGCTTATACTAAAGCTAATAAATTTATTAAAATTAATAATAAAAGGAATGTTATTATAGCTACAACACAGAATAATGGCCTTAAGGTAGGAGACATTATATTAGAGGTGGATAATACTTTAGTAGAGGATGTTTCGGCAATTAAAAAGATAATTAATAATAAAAAGGAAAATGATATAATTACTTTTAAGATACTTAGAGATGGAAAAGAAAAGGAAATAAAAAGTAAAATTTATTTAGAAAATAATACTAAAATAGTTGGTGTTGTAATAATTACTGATTATGATTATGAAATAGAACCTAAGCTTGAAATTAAATTTAGAGATAGTGAGTCTGGTTCCTCGGGAGGTTTGATGCTTACACTTACTATTTATAATGCTTTGGTAAATGAAGATATTATAAAGGGAAGAAAGATATCTGGTACAGGTACTATTTCTTTTGATGGCAGTGTGGGAGAGATAGACGGTATTAAATACAAGATAATGGGAGCTGCAAGTGATAAGATGGATATTGTCTTTGTTCCATCTTCTAATTATGAAGAGGCTATAGCTACCAAAAATAAGTATCACTACAATATGGATATTATTAAAGTTGATACTTTTGATGAGGTATTAGATTATTTAAAAAAATAAAGGAAGCAATTATATTGTTTCTTTTTATTTTTTATATTATAATTATTATGGAATGTAGGAGGAATAATTATGATTTTCAGAAGGCCATATGCTTTTTTAATTAGACATTTTAGATTGATTCATTTAATAATGTTTGTAATGCTTGAATATTCTACTGTGATGGCTAAAAAAATATTTGATTTTTTTAGGGATTATATTACTTATAGTGGTAAAATTGAAGTAATTTCTTCGAATTATAATAGTTATTATATATATATTAGTTTTATTTTAGTAATGATTCTTTCTACCATTATCTATTTTTTAATGAAATATAAATCTAAACCTAGATTATTTTATATAGGGATAATCATATTATGTGTTTTTTCTTCTATTCTTTTTATAATTTCATATTTTAATATTAGGGGACTTGAGTCTACTAGTGTTTCGGGAAGAGAACTTAGATTATATAGAGATATATCGACAATTAATTACGGTATTTTAATAATTATGTCTATTCCAATGTTAATAAGAGGCCTTGGCTTTGATATTAAGAAGTTTAATTTTACTAGTGATTTAAAAGAGCTTAATTTGAATGAAGAGGATAGTGCGGAAGTAGAAGTTTATAACGTTCTTAATTCTAACGCTTTTAAGAGGAATGGTAGGAAATTAATTAGGGAATTTTCATATTATTATAAAGATAATTCTTTGATCATTAATATATTTTTAGTTATTGCAACTATTATTTTAGTATTTGTTTTTCCTGTTAATAGGTATATAATAAATAGAGATTTAAGTGAAGGTGAAATACTTAATACCAAGGATTTTAATTTAAAAGTAAATTGTTCCTATATATCCGAAAGAAATAGGATAAGTAAAGATAATAGTTATGTTATAATAAAAGTTAGTATAATTGGAAAGACGAATAAATATAGTTTGGATTTAGATGAATTTGTATTAAATAGCAAGAATGATGAATATTTTCCTAGTATGAAGTATTATAATTATTTTACTGATATTGGCATTGGTTATAAAGGAGGATATTTAGATATTAATGAGTATAAAGAGTATTTACTTATATATAATATAAATAGTATTGATGCAGATAATGATTTTAAATTAGAATATTTAAATAGCAAGAAAAAAGTAAAACTTAATCTAAAAAAAATAGATTAAGTTTTTTTGTTTACATATATTTGACATATAAATGTTTTAAAATGATGATTTTTTTAAGAAATTTAGAAAAACAGTTTAAAATTTGACCTTCAATGTTTAATACATATTATGAGGAGGTAGAATGCGCAAAAGACTAATTGTGTTACAAGAAGGAGAAAAAGATTGTGGAGCGGCGGCCCTTCTATCAATTATTCGTTTTTATGGAGGTGATATATTATTAGATAGATTGATAGTTTTGACAAAGACAGATAGAGAGGGTACTAATTTTTATAATCTAAGTTTAGCAGCGGAAAGTATTGGCTTAAAATCATTTGCTTATAAAGTTGATAATGATAGTAAGTTAGAGGATATTGGTACTCCTTTTATTGCTCAGATAAATAATAATAATTATATGCATTTTGTTGTAGTATATAAAATAGAAGATACTAAAATTATTATTATGGATCCTTCTAAAGGAAAGGTAGTTATGGAATTATTTGATTTTGTTAACTCTTTTACAGGTAATATTATGCTATTTGAGAAGGATCGAAATCTTCCAGTTTTAACTGGTGAAAAAATATTAAATAAAATAATTATATATGTGTTATTGAAAAATAAGAATATTATTATTTTTATATTTATATTATCGTTTATTTTTACTATTTTTTCAGCAAGTACTTCTTTTTATTCTCAGGTAATTTTTGATTACGTAATAGATAGTACTACTAGTAATATTGCTATTATAACATTATTGTTCTCTATTTTGTATATTGTTAAGATAGTAACTAGTTATGTAAGAAATTATCTTCTTCTATTTTTAAATCAGAAATTAGATATTAGTATAATTCTTAGTACTTTTACGAAAACAATTTTACTTCCTTATTACTATTATAAGAATAAGACTACTGGTGAAGTTTTATCTAGATTAACAGATTTGTTCTCTTTGAAATCATTTATTTCTAAGGTAATAGTGGGTATTTTCTTAGATACGATTATCTTTATTATTTCCTTTATATTTTTTTCATTTATTAATAAAAAGATTTTGTTTATTATTTGTTTAATTATATTTATATATTTATTGATACTTTTGTTATTTAATTATCCAATAAAGATAAGTACTATTAAGGAACAGGAATGTAGTGCTTTAACTAATAGTGCCATTATTGAAGCTGTTAGTTCTTATGAGACGATAAAAAATCTTAATATTGAGGATACTACTATTTTAAATTTTTCTAAATTATATTCATCATTATTAAATACTGTATATAAGAAAAATGAGGTTATTAATCTAATACAATTATTTAAAGACTTAATAACAGATATTGGCTTATTAATGGTTAGTTATTTTAGTATAAGGTTAATTTTTAATAATTCTTTAACAATGGGTAATTATTTAACTATAACGTTTTTATCTAGTTATTTGATCTATCCAATAAAAAATATAGTAGATATTTTGAATGAATATCACTATGTAAAGAATTCCATTATAAGAGCTAATAATTTATTAAATGTTAAGGAGGAGATATTTGATGGTAATAAGTTAGAAGTTAAAGGAAATATAATTATTAAAAATTTATTATACTCTTATAATAATAAAAATAATTTACTCGATAATATAAGTTTTTATATTAATGAAAGAGATAGAGTACTTATAATGGGAGACTCTGGTGTAGGCAAAAGTACTATATTAAAACTTATATATAAGTATTTTGATGTTGAACGAGATATGATATTTATAAATAATTATGATATAAATGATTATAGTCTTAGTGATATAAGAAAAAATATTACTTATATTTCACAATGTGAATCTATTTTTACGGGAACGATTAGAAATAATATTATGTTAGATAGGAATATAAGTGAGGAAGAATTTTTAAAGGTATGCAAAATTACTTATGTAGATGATATTGTAAGGGATAACTTATTAGGATATGATTATAGGCTTGAAGAGAATGGAGTAAATTTATCAGGAGGTCAAAGGCAGAGAATAGTCTTAGCTAGAGGTCTACTTAAAAATGGTAATATTATTATGATTGATGAAGGTTTAAATGAAATTGATGTTAATTTGGAAAGGAAGATTATTCAAAATATTTTTAATGAATATAAGGATAAGACTTTTATTATTATTTCTCATCGGAAAGATAATATGGATTTATATAATAGAATGATTGTAATTGATAAAAATGCAGCTAAAAATTATGTAAGGGGGGATATATGAAATATTATATAGGTAGCGGAATTATATTTAGTAGAAGGGTTGAGCCTTTAATATATATGTATATAATGATAATAATAGTGATAGCACTTTCCTTAATTATGTTTATGACTCTATTTCATTATAAGTTATATTATAAAGTAAAAGGTATAGTTCAATTTGATGATGAGAAATATTATATAAGATTATATATTCCTTTAGATAAAATTAGTTATTTAACCTCTAATGATGTTGTGATGATTGATAAGAGAGAATTTAATTACAAGATTATATCGGTAGATGAAAATTTTTTTACTGATAATAGTACAACATATCAGATAATAAATATTGAGATAGATATTCCTTTGAAATATAATATTAATAATTTAAGTTTAGATCTTCACTTTTTAAAAGAGAATAAAAGAGTAATTGATTATATTATGAGGAGGTAAAAATGAAAAAATTAAATAAAGAACAAATGAAAAAAATAGAAGGAGGTGCTTCTCCGGTAGTAGTTTCAAGTATTATTGGAGTTGTTATCACTTTCTTAATAGGTATATTTCATGGATATTCAAATCCAGAGGCGTGTAGAAATTAAAAAAGGAGATTTATATGAGAAAGTTAAAAATAGAAGAAATGAAAAATGTTAGTGGTGGAACTAGTATTAGTGCTGCGATGATGGGAGCTATTTATAAAGTTGTTGAAACTATTTATAATTTAGGAGATGCTCTAGGCAGTTCAATAAGAAGAATTATTGAAGGTAAAAATTGTAGTTTATAATAATAAGAGGGATAACCCTCTTATTAATTTTTTGATTGTTATATCATGTGAATTATTACTATATGGTTAAAACAATTAATTTAGTTAATAATTTTAATATAAAGATTTTAATTTTGACCCTTATAATGATTTGAGAAAGAATTAATCAAAGTGTTAGATAAAATGAATATTAAATATTACTGAAGTATTAAAGAATTAAATATTGATAAGAACAAATTATACTTCCTACAAACTAAAGAATATGATCATGAAAATGATAGTAGTAATGTTATTTATATCGAACTTGATTGATATAAATTTTTGTTTATGGTAGATGCATCAAGTATTACAGAAAATTATTAATGAGTATAATTTACCAGATATTGATGTTTTAAAAGAAGAACATCGTAGAAGTAAGACAAGTAGTAGTGAAGAGTTCAACTTTGAAATAGATCAAAAATATTCAATGATATCAGTAGGTAAAAATAATAGATATGGTCATCCAAATAAAGAAGTATTAGATAATTTAAAAAACAGTAAAATATATAGAACAGATCAAGATGGGAGTATTATGTTTAAAATTAAAAATAGTAAATTAAAAATAGAGACTTGTAGTCCGTAGAAAGGAAGATGATAAAATGAATGAAATAAAAGAATACACAGAAAAAATATTTGAAGATATAAAACATATAGATGAATTAGGTAATGAGTATTGGTTAGCAAGAGAATTACAAAGTATTTTAGGATACAATCAGTGGAGAAGTATAAATGATTTAATTGTAAGAGCTATATCAGCATGTAAAGAAAGCAAATATAATATTGATGACCATTTTGCGTTGTACCGCAAAATGGTTGATATAGGATCTAAAACAACAAGAAAAATTATAGATTATAAACTATCTAGATATGCATGCTATTTAATTGTAATGAATGGAAATCCTCAAAAAGAAATAATAGCTTTAGGTCAAACTTATTTTGCCATCCAAACAAGAAAGCAGGAACTATCTGAATTAGAATATAATAATCTAACTGAAAATGAAAAAAGATTATATAGAAGAAATCAAGCAAGAAAAGGTAATTATAATTTGAATCAAACGGCAGTAAAAAGTGGAGTAAAAGATTTGGCTAGATTTCATAATACTGGATACAAAGGACTTTATAATGGTGAAACAGCAGATGATATTTTCAAAAGAAAGAAATTAAGATATAGAGAAGATATATTAGATAATATGGGGAGTGAAGAACTTGCGGATAATATATTTAGAATAGCTCAAACAGATGCTAAATTAAAAAGAGATAATGTGGATAATGAATATACTGCAAATTCTGTTCATTATGAAGTTGGTAAAGAAGTAAGAAATAGTATTAAAAGATTAGGCGGTACTATGCCAGAAGATTTTACCAACACCAGATAAGAGTTTAAAAGAGTTAGAAAAAGAAAATAAATATAGTGAAAAAATACTTGATAATTTAAAATATAAAAATTAGATATTGTGTTTTAAAGATTGCTATTTGCAATTCTTTTTTTGTTTGCTAAATTCGACTTACTTTTTGACAATCACATTATGAGGACTTTGATTATATGGGAGAAATTAATTATTTTCTCTTTCTTATTAAAAAAATATTACAAAAATATCTTTTTTGTTTAATAATTTGATAAAATAAGTAAAAACTTTGTTAATAATGGGATAAAATAAGTAAAAACTTATTGTAAAATATGTCAAATAATGATATAATTTATGATGGAAAAAGCGGAAGGAGGGATAGAATGTCTGCAGGAACTAAAGTAACCGTTAGTGTTAGAAATAATGATGTTGAATTTGCTTTAAGAAAATTTAAAAATCAAGTAGCACGTAACGGTAATCTCTCTAAAGCTAAAGAAAGAGCTGAAGGATATAAAAGTAAATCAAAAAGAGAAAAAGAAGAAAAGAAAAAAAATACTATTAATTCTAGAAGAAATGCTAGAAAGAATAATTACTAAGAGGGTGAGTTTATGACATTATCAGAAAAGATTAATAATGATTTAAAAGATGCAATGAAAAATAAAGATACTTTTAAACTAGGAGTAATTAGAATGGTAAAAGGTGCTATGCAACTTGCTAAAAAAAGTCCTAGAGAAGAGCTTACTGATGATGATGTAATTAATGTTTTATCTAAGCAAATAAAAATGCGTAAAGAGGCTATCGAGCAATTTGAAAAAGCTGGTAGAGAAGACTTAGTAGAACAGAATAAGAAGGAAGTGGAAATATTATCTTCTTATATGCCTGAAGCTTTATCAGATGAAGAATTAAATAAGATATTAGATAAAGTCTTTGACGAAGTAAAACCTACTAGTCAGAAAGATATGGGACTTATTATGAAAAGCGTTACTCCTTTAGTAAAAGGAAGAGCGGATATGTCTTTAGTTAGTAAATTAATAAAGGAAAGACTTGGATAGTCTTTCTTTTTTTGGAACATTTATTGATTGTTTGCATAATATATAATGTCATAAGTTAATGCTTATGTTTAATATATATTTAGCTCTCTTTATGAGGGCTATTTTTAATTTCCTAAAAAAAGACTTGCATTTTAGAATAAATATAGTATATAATGTTACAGAGAGAAAGGAAGGATTCTATGAATAAAAAACTAGTTATCGTGGAGTCACCACATAAAAGTAAGACAATAGAAAAATATTTAGGAAGTGACTACAAAGTAGTTTCTTCGGTTGGACATATAAGAGATTTATCTACTTCTGGTAAATATGGGTTTGGAGTAGATATAGATAATGGGTTTAAACCTGATTATAAAATTATTAAAGGTAAAAATAAATTAGTTAAAGAATTAAAAAGCGATGTTAAAAATGCTAGTTTTGTATATTTAGCTACCGACCCTGATAGGGAGGGAGAAGCTATTAGTTGGCATTTATATGATACTTTAGGTTTAAATGATAATAATTATAAAAGAATAGTATTTAATGAAATAACAAAAGGAGCTGTTCTTAATTCTTTTGATAAAGCAAGAATGATTGATGATAATTTAGTTAAGTCACAGGAAACAAGAAGAATATTGGATCGAATTATTGGCTTTAGATTAAGCAAACTTATGCAATCAAAAACAGGTGGTAAGTCTGCGGGTAGAGTGCAAAGTGTTGCTCTAAAATTAATTGTCGATAGAGAAAGAGAAATAGAGGCTTTTATACCAGAAGAATATTATGAAATAGATGCTCATTTTAGTGACTTTGATGCTAAGCTAGATACTTATAATCATAAAAAAATTGAAATTAAAAAAGAAAATGAAGCTAAAGATATTCTTAGTAAACTTTCTAATGCTTTTAAAATAGAAAGTGTTGATAAAAAAGAGAAAGCTAAGAAGAGCAAATTTCCTTTTACAACAAGTACTCTTCAGCAAGAGGCTTCTAGTAAGTTAGGCTTTAGTTCGAAGAAGACAATGAGTATTGCACAAAAGTTATATGAAGGTATTAATATCGGCACAGAAACTGTGGGTCTTATATCATATATGAGAACTGACTCAGTAAGACTTTCTGATGAGTTTATTAAGAGCACATATGGTTATATTAAAGAAAACTATGGTAGTGAGTATGTTGGCTATGTTAAAACAAGTAATAAAACAGAAAATGTTCAAGATGCTCATGAAGCTATTAGACCAACATCTATTAATAGAGAACCGGAAAAAATTAAAGAGTATTTAACGAGTGATGAATATAAATTATATCGAATTATTTATTATAGAGCTTTAGCGTCATTAATGAAAGATGCTAAAGTGGAAGCTACGACTGTAATACTAGATAATAATAATTATCAGTTTAAGACTACTGGTCAGGTACTTATATTTGATGGTTATTTAAAAGTATATAATATGTATGAAGATTCTGAAGATAAAATACTTCCTGATTTTTCTAATTATAAGAGTAATATAATAGTATCTAATAATATTGATTATACAATGCATACAACTAAACCTCCTAGTAGATATACAGAAAGTAAACTAATTAAAGAAATGGAAGAATTAGGAATAGGTAGACCTTCTACATATGCTAAAACAATCGAAACAATAATAGAGAGAGCTTATGTAAAACTAGTAGAGAAGAAATTTGTACCTACAGAAATAGGAATTGAAACTACTGATAAATTACAGGAATTCTTTAAAGATATTATTAATGTTGAATATACGAAGAAGATGGAAGATGATCTTGATAAGATAGCAGAGGGTAATTTAGAGTGGAATAAACTTCTTGAACTATTTTATAAGGATTTTGAACCTAAAGTAAAAGTAGCTTTTAGTGAAATGGAAAAGAAAGCTCCTGAAGAGACAGGAGAAACATGCCCTAATTGTGGTAATCCATTAGTAGTAAAACAAAGTAAATATGGTAAGTTTGTTGCTTGCTCTAATTATCCGGAATGTAAGTATATTAAACCTACGGAGAAAAAAGAAGTAAAAGAAATTATGCCTTGTCCTAAATGTGACGGTAAAATTATTGAAAGAAAAACAAAGAGAGGTAAAATCTTTTATGGTTGCTCTAACTATCCTAAATGTGATTTTGCTACTTGGGATGAGCCAATAGGGGAATCTTGCCCTAACTGCAATGGTGTTCTTACAAAGAAAAAAGATAAGATTAAATGTACTAATTGTGATTATGAGAAAGACATATAGAAATATATGTTTTTTTTCTTGATATTGAATTTTAATTGTGATATTATATATATCATTAGAGGAGACGGATTATGCCAGTAAATTATACTTTATTTACAATAATGAAATTATTAAAGGAACATAATAAGGAAACAGTTATAACAAAAGTACAATTAGCTAAAGCAATTGGTGAATTTCTAGAGGAAGCACCACTATCTGAAGAGGTAAAGGATTCTTTAATTGAGAATTTTGATTTGGATTATGAGTTAGAGATTATTTTTGATAAATATGCTGAATTTTTGTTTAATGAAGATGGTGTGATTACTTTGTCATCATATGCTAAGATAGGAACTATTGATAGTCTACTGGAAAATGCATCTTGTGAACACGATGAAAATTTAATAAAAGTTATCGATAAGTTCTATGATTTTAATGTACGAGTATATAAAATGATAGGTATTGAAGTTGAAATAAAATTATATGAAAAGGCTGCAGAATTAGAAAAGAATATTATTAAGGATTATGCTAATTTAGCTGAAATTGAAAGATATAAAGATAAATTAACAAATAGTGTTTTAAATAATTTAAAGAAGAATATTATTAAGAGAAAGTTTTTATTTAGTCAAATGAAAAATAATTTATCTTTACAGGATTATAATAATTTATATAGATATTCAATAGAAAGAAAAGACTTACTTGGTACTGATACTCTTGCATTGAAGATAGAAAATGAAGAATTAAAATTAGTTATGAAAGAAGATCCTTTTCTTAGAACATTATTTTTTGTTGATGATGATAAAGAATTTGTTTTATCGGAATCTTTTTATAAAGAAAGCAAATATAATACTGATGAGGGAAAGACTAAAGAATTATTTTATAATAAAGTGATAGATGTTATTAATAATAGAACTAATAAAAAAGAATATGATTGTACAGATGATGATTTAATATATGTTAAATATAGACTTATGTATGCACTAGATATGTTATATCAAGATGATAATAATTTTAATGGTTATTTATTTATGAATAATAGAAAAAATTATATTAATTATAATGAAGATTATTCTTTTATTGAAAAAGAAATATTTTATTTGATAGATGAAATATTTATGTATACTGATAATGAGATGGCAAATAATTTTGGCACTGACTATGATAACACTATTAAATCTATACTAATTGAAACATATTATGAATTAACTGAAGATGAAAGAGTAATAGCTGCTATTAAACATCATCCTAATTATGGTAAATATCATTTTATTACTGTGTTATTTGATAATATTATTAAGAAAAGTAAGAAAAAAATAAAGAGGAAAGAAGAATAAGTATAATAAATGATAACACATAAGTTCAAAAACTCATGAGTTTATTCTGGAAAATATAATTATAACCTTGTGCATTATTATAATAAATGGTATAATAAACTAAATGATGAGAGGAGGAAATATATAATGTATAAAAATCTAGATGAACAACAAATTAGTATGCCACTGGACACAGGAGATAATTGCCCATTGGGTTTTTCATATTTTTGTAATTTTGATGATATGCCTGGTGTTGTAGCCTGTTCTATGAAGAAAAATCCAAGTCTTGAGGAATCATGTTATCGCCCGGATTTGTAGGACGTACTTGATAGAGTTGATTCACATGCTCCTAGAAGAGTACCAATTAAACCAGAGCGTAGTTTTTATTGGGAAAAAGATCAAGAAGATTCTAGCACTCTCAAAAAACGAAACTTTGATTTAAAAGAAATTGAAAATGCTTTAGATGGTGTATTAAATAATGAACAAAGAGAAGAAATAAAGCGTAGGCTTAGAACTAGAAATTAGTATATTATATAAGATATGAAGAAGATGAATAAATAAATCTTCTTTTTTCTTTACACTTAATTTGTCAAATTAGAGAAAAGATATTTACAAAGTAAAACTTTTATAGTAGAATATAATCATAGAGTGGCACTAAATGGGAGAAAGTGGGGGATAATATGTTAATTGGAGAATATCATCATAATATTGATGAAAAGGGAAGATTAATTATACCTTCTAAGTTTAGAGATGAAATTGGTAAAGAGTTTATTGTTACTCGTGGACTAGATGGATGCTTATTTATTTATTCTAAGGGTCAATGGGAAAAGATTGTCACTAAATTACAAACACTTCCATTTACTAAAAAAGATGCACGAACTTTTAATAGATTCTTTTTATCTAGCGCTACTGTATGTGAATTTGATAAGCAAGGTAGAATTAATATACCATCAAATCTTATTAACTATGCTAATATTCAAAAAGAATGTACGATTATTGGGGTTAATGATCGCCTAGAAGTGTGGGCAAGTGATAAATTTGATGCACTAATCGAAGAAAATACTTCTGCTATTGAAGGGGTAGCAGAAAACTTGTTTGAAGGATTTGATATTGATGCATAAGACAGTACTTTTAAATGAAGCAATTGATAATCTAAATATTAAAATAGATGGTATATATGTTGATGCTACACTTGGCTTTGGGGGACATAGTGGTTTAATTTTGAAAAGAATAAAAAGGGGCTTTCTTTTCGCCTTTGATCAAGATGATATGGCAATTGATTATAGTGAAAAGAAACTAAGCGAGATTAGTGATAATTATGAAATAATTAAGTCTAATTTTGCTAATTTAAAAGAAGAATTAAATAAAAGAAATATTAGTGAGATAGATGGTATTGTCTTTGACTTAGGTGTTAGTTCTCCGCAACTTGATATTGCAGAAAGAGGATTTAGTTATCATAATGATGCTCCTCTTGATATGAGAATGGATACTAGTAAAGATTTTTCGGCTTATAATGTTGTTAATGAGTATTCTTATGAGGAACTTGTTAGAGTACTTAGAGATTATGGCGAAGAAAAATATGCTACTAGTATTGCTAAAAATATTATTAAAGAAAGAAGTATTAAACCTATTAGAACTACTTTAGAATTAGTAGAAGTAATAAAGAAGAGTATGCCATTTAAGGCAATGAAGGATTCTCATCCAGCAAGAAAGTCTTTTCAAGCTATTAGAATTGAAGTTAATAATGAACTTGAGGTTCTTAAGATAGCATTAGAAGATGCTATTTCAATGCTTAAAGTAGGTGGAAGAATATCAGTTATTACTTTCCATTCGTTAGAAGATAGAATAGTTAAAGATATATTTAATAAGTACTCAAAGGTAGATGGTAATTTATCTAAATTACCATTTATACCAGAAGGATTAGAACCTAAATATAAACTTATAGCTAATATTACTCCTAGTAGAGAAGAACTAGAAGAGAATAATAGAGCTAGGTCTTCGAGACTTAGAGTTATTGAAAGAATAAAGGAATGATAATATGAAAAAAAAGAAAAAGAAGGGACTTACGAAATTAGAAAGATTTATATGTAAGAGTAGTATTTTTATGATGATACTTTTACTAGTGGGAATTGTCTTTACTAGTGCAACAGTGTCTAAGATGAATATTGAACTTCAAAGGATGAATGAAAAGGTTGAAGTGCAAGAAAATACTAATGAGAGTTTAGCAATGAAAATAAATGAAATGGCTTCTTTAGAGAATATTCAGATTGTAAGTAGAAATTTGGGCTTATCATATAATAATGAAAATATATTGACAGTAGAATAAGGTGATTAATATGAAGAAGGTTAATAAAAATAATGATAGATTTCATGTGAGTAATATTGTTATTTTTGTTACCTTTTTTTTATTTGTTGTTTTAATGGTAAGACTTTGTTATCTTTGCTTAGTAGATTATAAAGTAGGAGATTCAAAAATAAGTTTATTTATTAAAAATAGGAATACTGAGGAAGAGGTTTTGATACCTACGAGGGGTACTATTTATGATAAAGATGGGGAGACTTTAGCAGTTGATGTATCTAGCTATACACTTCTTGCTTATCTATCGGAAAAAAGAGTTGATGCTAAAGGTAATAAAAATTATGTTGAGGATATTGATGGTACAAGTATTAAATTGGCAAAAATGTTAAATGCAGATGCCGACGAGATTAAGAAAATATTACAAAATGGTAAAGATAATAATAAATATCAAGTTGAATTTGGTAATATTGGTAAGGGCATTACGGAAATAACGAAAGAAGAAATAGAAAGCCTTAATATCCAAGGGATAGATTTTATTAAGGATATTAAGAGATATTATCCTAACGGAGATTTTGCTTCATATATACTTGGTTATACTATTAATAAGGATATAGATGGTATTAATAGAATAATTGGGGAACTTGGTATAGAAGAGTATTATGATGATATGTTATCAGGTAAACTAGGTTATGTTACATATGAAAAAGACAAGTATGGTTATAAGATTGCTAATGGTCGAGAATATGTAGAACCTGCGAAAAATGGCAGTGATATATATTTAACTATTGATTCTAATATTGAATTATTTGCGGAGAATGCTGTTAAAAAGGCTCAAGAAGAATCTGATGCAGAGTGGGTACTCTTAATAGTAGCTGACGCTAAGACTGGTGCTATACTTGGATACTCTAGTACTCCTTCTTTTGATCCAAATATTAGGAATATGACTTCATATATTGACCCTTTAGTGGGGTATTCTTATGAACCGGGTTCGACAATGAAGATATTTAGTTATATGTGTGCTATTGATTCTGGTAGATATCGTGGTGATGATACTTATGAATCTGGTAGTAAAACTTATACTTCAGAGATTGATGATAGTACTGTTACTATTAGCGATTGGAATAAAAAAGGATGGGGAAGGATTAGTTATGATAAAGGTTTTGCTTTGTCTTCTAATATAGCGGTAGCTAATTTAGTTGAAACTACCATTAACAGAAATGAATTAAAAGCCTGCTACGAAAAATATGGTTTTGGTAGCAGTACAGGATTTACCCTAGAAAGAGAAGAAAAGGGTGATATTGATTTTAAATATCAAGTAGAAACTGCTACTGCTGGATATGGACAAGGTATTAATACTACTCCTATACAACATATTAAGGCTCTTACTTCGATTGCTAATAATGGTGAAATGTTAAAACCATATGTTATAGATAAAATAGTAGATAGTGATACTAAAGAAGAAATATTTACTGGTAAAAAAACTTCTTTGGGAACTGTTGCAAGTTCAGATACTATTAATAAAATTAAAGAATTAATGAGAAGTGTTATTAATGGAGATAGCAGTATTGCTACTGGTTATGCGTATTATATGGATGGTTATGATTTGATTGGTAAGACTGGTACTGCCCAAATATTTGATTATAAAAAGGGAAAATATATGATGGGTAATTCTGATTATATTTATTCATTTTCGGGAATGTTTCCCGGAAATGACCCTGAAATTATTTTATATGCCGCTGTCAGAAGACCAAAAGATGGATATAATTATATAGCTCCGATGATAAGAGAAGTGGAACAAAATATTACTAAATATTTAAATATTACGGAAAAAGTTAAGGATAAAGAAGAAGTATTAATAGAAGCATATTATAATAAAAATGTTATTGATATAAAGAATTTATTAGAATCTAAAAATATTAGAGTTATGGTACTTGGTGATGGTGATAGGATAATAGATCAATATCCTAAAAGTAGTACTACTATTTATGAAGATGATTTAGTAATTCTTAAAACTAATCGGCTTGATAATATTATGCCTAACTTAATTGGTTTATCTTATAAAGAAGCTAACAATATACTAAAATTAATGGATATAGAATATACTACTTTTGGTAATGGCTATGTTTACGAACAGAATATTGAACCTGGTAGTATTGTTGATACTTCATTAGAAGTAAAATTTAAATCAAAGTATTGAGGTGGTAATCATGAATGAAGAAACAAATGAAAGATCAAAGTTGATATATACAATATTAATAATGCTAATATGTGCTGTACTAGGAGTATATTTGGGCAATGCTATTATTAAGTAATGTTATTGAATTATTCTAAATTATTAAGTATATATTATGGAGAAGCAAAATTTGCTTCTCTTTTAAGGGTTTATATGAGGGAATCAAATAGAATAATGTTAGAAAAAAGTATTTGTGAATATTATTTGAAATAAATATTATTAATTAGATTGGAGTATTTATTGTTTCATGAATATATTGTTAGCTATTGATTTATTTAAAAGATAATTTACTAGTTTTTATGATGTTTAATACCTTGATATTCCTTAAAAAATATAGTAAAATTAGGTAGTAGGATGTGAAAAAATGTACTTAAAAGAAATAAGAACATATGGATTTAAATCTTTTGCAGATAAAGTAACAATTAGTTTTGGTAAAAATATTAATGGTGTAGTAGGACCTAATGGATCCGGTAAATCTAATATCGTAGATGCTGTTAGGTGGGTATTAGGAGAACAATCGATGAAGTCTTTGAGGGGAGACTCCTCTAGTGATGTAATATTCTCTGGTAGTGAAAGTAGAAAAGCTTTAAATTCGGCTTCTGTTACTTTGGTATTTGATAATGAGGATAAAACACTTCCTATAGATTTTAGTGAAGTATCTATAAAGAGAGTTGCTTATCGTAGTGGTGAAAATGAATATTATATAAATAATGAAAGAGTAAGATTAAAAGATATTACCGAGTTACTAGCAGACTCTGGTACTGCTAAAGAAAGCTTTAATATTATAAGCCAAGGTAAAATAGATGAAATACTATCTAATAAACCAGAAGACAGAAGAGTAATATTTGAAGAAGCTGCTGGGGTACTTAAATATAAAAGAAGAAAAGAAGAAGCTTTAAGAAAATTAGAAAAAACTAATCAAAATTTAAATAGAGTAAGTGATATTATTAATGAACTTAATAATAATATTATTCCTCTTGAAGAAGCTTCTAATAAAGCTAAGAAGTATGCAGAGATTAAAACTAAATTATCTAATATTGAAATTGCTTTACTTGTTAAAATGATTACGGATTTAAATTTTATCTACCAAGAAGATAAGAATAAAGCTAAAACTCTTGAAGATGAACTAGCAGAACTGTCTTCTAATAATAGTTCTTATGATGTCGATATACTTAAATATAAAGATAAAGTAAAGAAAGTAAGAGACGATATTAATAGTAAACAAGAATTATTATTAGAATTATCTAAGAAAGAACAAGAAATTACTTCAGATATTAAGTTATATGAAGAAAGAAATAAATATAAAGATGAAATTGGTAAGATTAGTAATAATATTATTTCTTTAAAAGAAGATATTATTAATATTGATACCGTTATTAATAATTTAAATAATGAGAAAGAAGTATATAATAAAAAATTAGAAGTAATAACTTCTAGTATTAAGAGTATTACTGATAAAGTAAATGAACTTAGTACTAAGAAGAATAATCTTAATAATCAGATTATTAAAAATAATAGAGAGATAGATAGTTTTAAATACAGGGAAGAATATTTAGATAATGCTATATCTAATAATAGTACAATTCCTAAACAGATTAAAAGTATTTTGGATAATCCTAAATTTAATGGAGTACATAATGTTATTGGCTCTCTTATTGATACTGAAAGTGGATATAATACAGCGATTAACATAGCTCTAGGGGGAGCATCTTCATACTTAGTCGTAGATACTTCTAGTACTGCTAAAGAACTTATTTATTATTTAAAGAATAATAATTTAGGTAGAGCTACTTTTTATCCAATTGATAAAATTACTGGTAAATATATTACTGATGATGTACTTAGTATTTTAAATAATATGGAAGGTTATATTGGCATAGCAAGTTCTCTTACTACTTATGATAGTATATATACAAATATTATATCTAATGTACTTGGTAATGTGATTATTTGTGATAATATTGATAATGCAAATATTATTAGTGATAAGATAAACAAAAGATATAAGATAGTAACATTAGATGGACAAGTAGTAAATGTTGGAGGCTCTCTTACTGGTGGATCTATTACTAAATCACAAAATGTTTTATCATTAAAGTATGAATTAGAAGAGATACAAAAGAAGAAAAAATTATTAGAAGAAAAGAATAAGAATTTACTTAATGATATGAATAGTATTGATAAAGATATTAATATTAAAAATAGTGAATTATATAGTAATCAAAATGAAAAGACCAATATTGAGACAAAGATTTATTCAATAGATGAAACAATTAATAATAATATTAAGAATAAGATAGAAAAAGAAAATGAATTAAAAGATTTAGATAGTATTACGAATAACGAGTCTCTAGAAGATGAATCTTTATCTAAATTATCTAAAGTAAGAGAAGATATATCTAATATTAATAAAGAAATATCGATACTTAAAGTAGAAGAAGATAATATTAATAATAATATTAATGAATTAGAAGAGATTTCTAGAAGTAGTAATAGTTATATTAATAAGAAAGAAAAAGAATTAAGTAATTTAAATATTAAAATTAATAGAGCGGATGTATCTCTTGATAATTTACTTAATAATCTTAATGAAAATTATAATATGACTTATGATTTTGCTAAAGATAATTATTCTTTAGATATGGAAATGAGTACCGCTAGAGATGAAGTGGTAAGACTTAAGAAGGAAATTGAATATATTGGTAATGTTAATCTTGATGCACCAGAAGAATATGACAAAGCTAAGGCAAGATTTGATTTTCTAACTAATCAGAAGGAAGATTTAATTAATGCTGAGAATACTTTATATGATATTATTAATGAGATGGATGGTATTATGAAGGAAAAACTTCTTACTACTTTTGAAAAGGTAAGAGAAGAATTTAAAAAAGTATATCGAGAATTATTTAGAGGCGGAAGAGCAGAACTAATTCTAACAGACCCTAGTAATATATTAGAGACTGGTATTGAAATAAAAGCAGAACCTCCTGGTAAAAAACTTCAAAGTATTAGTCTTTTATCGGGTGGAGAAAAAACTTTTACAGCAATTAGTTTATTATTTGCTATATTAAATATTAGACCAGTACCATTTTGTTTATTTGATGAGGTAGAGGCAGCTTTAGATGATGCTAATGTTGAAGCATTTGGTAAATACTTAGAAAAATATAAAGATACCCAGTTTATTATTATTACTCATAAAAAGAAAACAATGGAGTATGCAAATATTTTATATGGTATTACAATGCAGGAGTCTGGTGTTAGTAAGATTGTATCAGTTAAATTAGAAGATATAAATAATAAGTAATTAAGAAAAAAGAGAGGGAGTTAAGGTAAGAATAAAGTTGCTAATTTAAATAATATTGTTTTATATCAAAATGAAAATGGTAATAAAATAGTAGAAGTATTATATGATAGTGAAGATTTTTGATTAACACAAAAAACTATGGCTGAATTATTTTCGGTTAAGGTTAATACTATAAACTATCATTTGAAAGAGATATTTGATAGTGGCGAACTTGAAGAGGATTCAGTTATTCGAAAAATTCGAATAACTGCTAACGATGGAAAAAAGTACAATACTAGTTTTTATAGCTTAGATGCTATAATAGCGGTTGGCTATAGAGTTAACAGTTTTGAAGCTACACAATTTAGAAAATGGGCTACTAATACCCTTAAAGAATATATAAAAAAAGGTTTTGTCGTAAATACAGAATTACTTAAGAATGGCCCTAAATTTGGCAAAGATTATTTTGATGAATTATTATTAAAAATAAAAGAAATTAGAGCAAGCGAAAGAAGATTCTATCAAAAAATTACCGACATATATAAAGAATGTAGTTATGATTATGATAAGAATAGTGAAACAACTATTGAATTTTATAAAAATGTTCAGAATAAGCTCCACTTTGCTATAACAGGAATGACCGCTCCTGAAATTATTTATAATAGAGTAGATTCTAATAAAGATAATATGGGGTTACAAACTTGGAAAAATGCTCCTAAAGGTAAAATATTAGAAAGCGATGTAGTTGTAGCTAAAAATTACCTAGATAAAGAAGAAATAACTGAATTAAATAATTTAGTATCGATGTACTTAGATTATGCAGAAAGACAAGTTAAATTAGGCCATATAATTTCAATGAAAGAATGGAAAGAAAAATTAGAATTATTTCTAAAATTAAATGAGTACAACATTTTACAAGATAATGGAAAAATTAAAAGAGAAATTGCAGATTCTTTAGCGCTATCAGAATATGAAAAATATAGAATAAAACAAGATCAAAATTATTTATCTGACTTTGATGAGTTAATTGAATTTACAAAAAATCAAGAATCAAGTAATTAAAATAGGAGGAATGGTTATAATGAAAGAAGAAAAAGCAAAATATTTATTAGTACCTGCTGATAGTGTTATACAAGCATTATATGTAAAAGAAAAAGAATCTGGTTTTAATGATAACTGGGTAGAGGCATATTGGAAAGAGAATATAGTCTCTTCTGAAGTATTTAATAGATTTAATGTACCAGAAGAATACCAAAGAATTATTATTAGAATAAATAATTATTTATTTAATAAAAAATATAATGAATTTATTACTAATATAAATTTTGATATATGGAGAATATATAAAGAAAATAATATTAAAAGAATAGATGCTTTTATATCAAAAGAAGACTCTGATCTTCATCATATGATGAGTAATTCATTTATATATAATAGAGTTTCTTTTGATACTAGATTAGATTATTATAGTTACAGTGAAGTATTAGATTTTCTTAAAAGAATAGATAATGATAGGTATTTAAAGGCATATCTTGATAGTATTACTAATATTATGCTAAATAAGTATTATGATAGGGATAATAATATATTTACTACTAAAGAAGAAACATATGAATTAGTAAAAAGAAGAATAAAAAAATAATTAGTAAACATGCTAATTATTTTTTCTTACTCTTTTTAATATTTAGTTTTGGTATATGTATATTTTTTAGTTTAGTAGTAATTAGATATAATACTTTGACAATAGGGTATAACCATTTATTTATTACTAAGTCATAAGTACCAATAGTTTCATATACTTTACCACCAAAACCTAATTTGAAATTATATTTATTATCTGTTTTATCCATAGATTTAATTGGACCTAGATTAAATATTTTATAACCTTCATTTAAATATTTTTTTATTATTTCCCATTTAAGTAGATGTGATGAATAGAAGTCATCAAAGTCTTTATTTCTTCCTTCATCTAGGAAATATATTTCTCTATTATTTTTAATGATAAGGATAGCTCCTGCGACTATGCCTTTTGGATACTTAGTATATAGATTAGTAGCTCTTATTATTTCATTATTATATCTTGTTATTAATCTATCAGAATTCATTTTTTTATTAATGAATTCATTTGTTTTTACAATAGTAATATCTTGCATAATTTGATTTAATTTATCATTATTTTCTTCTTCTTCTTTTAATAAAAACCTATAATTATTGATATATTTTTCTGGATCTATTTTAGCAAAATATATTTCAGCTTTGTTATCACCTTTAAAATTATTTAAGATATTTTTTATTTTATCAGCTTGAAAATTATTTGTGAGATTAAGAAGAAGATCTGGGTTATTACTATCATCTTTATAGATTGCTATTGCTCTTTTAAGAGTTGAGTTTATATTCCTTTTAGTATTTGAATTAAATAAATTAAATGTTTCATTTGGGGTTTTTTCTGTTTCTAAAACTACTTTATACTTAGATGTTTTCTTTCGTTTGATAAAAGATAATTCATCTAATACTCTTAGTATATTTGTATCAAAATATAATACTTCTCCGGACTTATTAAATATTTTAAATGTTATATCGTTATCAGAAGTTAAATAAACATATTTTTGCTCTTTAAGATAGTTTTTGAGTGTATTTATAAAGTCTTTGAATAGCATTTCGTTATCGTAATCAACAAGAAAATTACCAGGTACATATCCTATTTTTAATGGACCAATCTTTTTTTCTAAAAGTAGGGTAGCGGCCATTAGGGTATTATCGCTTTCATTAAAAAAACCTAAATAATTTCTTTGATATTCTTTTTCTAAATTAGCAAATTCGACGGATTGCATATAATTTCTAGCACTATGTAATTTGGAATAGTTTTTATATTGAGTTTCTGTTAATTTTATTATTTTCATTTGAACTCCTTCTTTCTACATGAAATATTATAGCATAAAAGAATTAAAAAAACTATTATTTTTAAAATAATTATGTTATACTTATAATGATAAGGATAGAGGGATATAAATGAGAATTAGTAATAAAGAGATTAAGGAATTAGATGCTTATTTTAGACTAGCTAATTATTTATCTGTGGGACAATTATATTTACTTGATAATCCTCTTTTAAGAGAACATTTAAAATGGGAACATGTTAAGAAGAAAATAGTGGGCCACTGGGGTACGGTTCCTGGTCAGAATTTTATATATACTCATTTAAATAGAATTATTAAGAATAATGATCTTAATATGATTTATATATCTGGACCTGGTCATGGTGGTAACAGTGTAGTAGCTAATACTTATATTGAAGGTACTTATACAAAGTATTATCCTGATGTAACAGAAGATATAGATGGGCTTAAAAAACTATTTAAACAGTTTTCTTTTCCGGGGGGAATTCCTTCGCATGCCGCTCCAGAGACTCCTGGTAGTATTAATGAAGGTGGAGAACTTGGATATAGTATTTCTCATGCTTATGGAGCAGTACTGGATAATCCTACTTTAATCGCTGCTACTGTAATAGGAGATGGAGAAGCAGAGACAGGGCCTCTACTTACAAGTTTAAATTCGAATAAATTTATTAATCCTAAAAGAGATGGAATCGTTCTCCCAATACTTCATTTAAATGGTTATAAGATTAGTAATCCAACAGTTTTATCGAGAATTAGTAAAGAAGAATTATGTTCTTTATTCTACGGACTTGGTTATAAAGTATATTATTTAGAGGGAACTGACACTTATGATATGCATAGGAAGATGGCTAGTACTTTAGATAAAGTAGTTAGTGATATTAAAAAGATATGGTATGATGCTAGAGTTAAAGGTGAAGTTAAAAGATTCTTTTATCCGATGATTATACTTAGAACTCCGAAAGGATGGACGGGTCCAAAGGAATATGATAATAAGAAAATTGAAGGTACTTTTAGAAGTCATCAGGTACCATTTAGTTTGAATACGGAAGATGATTTAAAATTATTAGAAAGATGGCTTAAGAGTTATAGACCAGAAGAATTATTTGATGATAATGGTAAGATAAAAGAATACATTAAAAAGTTAGTTCCTTATAGTACTATGGGAGATAATCCGAATGCTAATGGTGGTATTCTTCTTAAAGAACTTAAAGTACCTAGTATTGATAAATATGCTGTTGATGTTAAAGAAAAAGGTATGATAGAGAAAGAAGATATGAGAGTACTAGGAGAATTTATTAGAGATATTATTAAGAATAATCCTGATAATTTTAGAGTATTTGGTCCCGATGAGACAATGAGTAATAGACTTAATCATGTCTTTGATATAGATAATAGGAGTTGGTATTTAAATAAAAAGAGTACTGATGAATATTTGTCTTGTGATGGTAGAATTATGGATGCATACTTAAGCGAGCATACTTGTGAAGGATGGCTTGAGGGATACTTATTAACGGGTAGACATGGTTTTTTTGCTAGTTATGAAGCTTTTATTCGAATCGTTGATTCAATGGCTAGTCAGCATGCTAAATGGCTTAAGATGTGTAATGAAATAGCTTGGAGAAAACCAATCGCTTCTTTAAATTATGTACTTACTTCGAATGTATGGCAACAAGATCATAATGGATATACACATCAAGATCCTGGCTTTATTGATCATTTAGCTAATAAAAAAGCAGACATTGTAAGAGTATATCTACCACCAGATAGTAACTGTCTTCTATCATGTTTTGATCATGTTATTAAGACAAAGAATTATATTAATGTAATTGTAGCTTCAAAACATATGAGACCACAGTGGCTTACAATTGAAGAAGCTAAAGAGCACTGTGCTAAAGGTATTAGTAAGTGGGAGTTTGCTTCAAATGATGAAAAGAGAGTAGACGTTATTCTTGTATCTATTGGTGAAGCACCAACACTCGAGAATATGGCAGCGGTACAACTTCTTAGAGAGTATCTTCCTAGTATTAGAGTTAGATTTATTAATATTGTTGATTTAATGAAACTACAGCCTAGTACAAGACATCCTCATGGATTAACTGATACAGAATATAATAAATTATTTACAAAAGATAAACCAATTATATTTAATTATCATGGTTATCCAACACTTATTCATGAATTTACTTATGAAAGATTTAATAAAAATATATCAGTTCATGGATATATGGAAGAGGGTACGATTACAACACCATTTGATATGCGAGTTAAAAATGAAATAGATAGATATCATATTGTTATTGATATTATTAAACATTTGGATATAGCAGAAAAAGAAGAAGGTAAAAAGATAATTAAACTTATGAAAGATAAATTAAAATATCATGAAGAATATATTAAAGAATATGGTATTGATACGGAAGAAATAAGAAACTTTAAATGGAAGTAGGCGATTTAAATGAACTATACTATTATAAATAGAGAGACTAAAGTTAGACCTAATCATATACAGAGAGTTAAAGAAGAGAAGACTAATATTGCTAGTATTTCTAAAGATATAAATAAAAACTTACTAGAAGTATTTTCCCTTCTTAGGGAAAGACTTAAAACTGTTTCTGATAGGGTAGATTTTGAAAGAGTTGTTAGTAATGTTCTTGATATTATTCGAGAAAGAAAAATAGAACTTGCTAGAGTAAAAAGATTAGAAGATATGAAAGCTAATGCTGGTTTTACTTTAATTTCTATTATTATTGCTTTTGGAATTATAGGATTAGTTTTGATTATGTTCCTTATTGCTAAGAGTATTCTTTATTAGGTGGTTATATGGAATTTGATATTGTTAATGAAAAGAATGAGTTTAAGTTAGGTAATATTTTATCAATATTTAAACTTGATAATAGTGATAGAGAAATTGCTGTATTTACGATTAGTGCTTTTGATAGAGATGATGATTCTCTTAATATTGCTTATATTAATAAAGATAAAGATGGTTATGATTATTTAGAAGAAATTGAAGATAAGAATGTTTTTAATGAAGCAATGCTTGTAGTTAAAGATATGATGAAAACAATAAATAAAAAATAAGGTATCTAATTGATATCTTATTTTATTATATTATTAAATTCTTCAGGTATTATACTAGTAAAAGTAAATAGTTTATGAGTAAGTGGATCTTCAATTTCTAGAATGTGAGCATGAAGGGCTAGTCTACCTAAGGGATTTGCTTTACTTTTATAGCGAGTGTCTCCTAGTATGGGATGATTGATATCAGACATATGACATCTTATTTGGTTTCTTCGACCAGTAGATATTAGTACTTTTACCATAGAGTATTTTTTGTTATGTTTTATTGTTTCATAATCAGTTATTGAAAATAAGCCATCTTTATTTTTAGAAGAATATACTTCTAATGTTTTAGATTCTTTTAAGTATGACTCGATATGCCCTTTAGGAGGAGTTACGCCTTCGACGATGGCAATATATTCTCTTTTTTTAGCTAAATTGTTCCAATTATCTTGATAAAGTTTTTGGATTTTTTGATTCTTAGCAAACATAATGACTCCTGATGTATCAAAGTCTAATCTATGAATTACAAATACTTTTTTCTTTTCTTTTTTTAAATAGTCAGATACTTTTCGATATAAAGTTTTTTCTTTTTCATTCTTATTACTTATGGTTAATATTTTAGTAGGTTTATCTACTACGATGATATTATCATCTTCATAGATTATTTTTAGCGTTTCTTCATTATAATTATAGCCATTACTTATAGTAATAGTGTCTCCTATAAGAAGGTTATAGTCATATTTAGTTATTACTTTATCATTAATACTAATGAGTTCTCTTTTAAGTAGTGATTTAATATTATTTTTTGATTTACCTTCTAAGTTGTTTCTTAAATAATTATATAGAGTATCTTCTTTATTTACAATTAATTTCATAATTATCTCCTTCTTTATAATTATAATTGATGTAAAGGTAAATGTAAAGTTTATTGACTTTTAATATAGTGTTTTTTATAATGAAATAGAAGGTTGTAAAGTAAATGAAAAATAATTTTGAAAAACATAAGACAGATGTTATAAGAAGATACATTGATGTTAAATTTGGTAAAATGAAGAACCAATTTAGTAATTTAGAAGAATTATATAGATATGTTAGAAGTATTCAAAATGATTATTTTATTGATGGTAATCTTAGTAATGACTTTAACTATATAACTAGATATTTAAAGAAAGCAGAAGAAGATATCCCTATAGATTTTATTATGGAATCTAGTCCTATATTTAGTAATGGTTTTGATTCTGATGATAAATTAAAGAATGTTATTTATAATGTAAGAAGTAAACTATTAGGTAGTGATATTGAAGATCCCCTTATTGATAAGTGTACTTATAGTAGCAATCTTGTATTTAGGTCTTTTAGTGAATTAGGTTTAAATGTTAGAAGAGTTATTATCTATCCAGGATTTACGAAAGAACATGATTTATTACATTTTGGAAGTGGATATCATGCATTTAATATAGTTACTATTAATGATAAGAAATATATTATAGATTTAACTTATAGACAATTCTTTTTAAAAGATAGGTCTTCTTTAGAGAGAATAGGAGTCTTTTCTCTATTTAATACTACTCCCGGTAAATTTATGACTTTAAATGATTCAAGAATGAATACGGCTTTAGAATTACTTAAAAATGGTTATATTGAAATGACTGATGAGAATATAAAAAATTATTTTGATGGATTTGCCTTATCTTATCGTAATGCTACTTATTATGATGAGACTTTAGACTTTAGTTTTACGACTAATTATAGTCCATATGATTATATGAGATTTATTAATGAAGAAGATAGTCAATTAAACCATGAAGGTATAGATAGACTTGGATATCAAAAGAAGGTACTTAGAAACCCTAATATTAGGTTTAGTAAATAAGAAGTATCTTCTTTTTCTTGACAAATAGGCAAACATATGTTATTATATTTCACTGTCAAGAGGGGGGAAAGATTATGCTTAAAAATATAAGTGATAAAGAAGCTGGTGTTCTTACATTATTAAGAGGTAACGAAGAACTTATGAATGTTTTTGATATTATTAGTAAAGATGAACTAACTAGAGAATTAGTTATTAAACTAACTAGTGAAGAAAAGAAATTTATTAGTGAAATTATTAATAATTATCAACTTAGACAAGAAATATCTAATCTTGGTTTTAGTACGATATTAGATTATATGGAGAAAAAGGGGTTTATTAATTTACTTGGTCTATTTAATAAATTTGAAAGTTTATTACAAAGTGATTATAAAAATATTAGTAAGATAGAAGATATTTTTAGTTATATTGATTTTTTACTTAGTGGGGATATGATAATAGAGGCTATTCAAGGTACAAAGATATCTGATAAAGCTAAAAGATCATTAACAGCAATAAAAAAAGAGGTATATGAGCAAGAATTAGATTATTTATCAAGAGAAGTTTGTGATAAAAGAGAAATTAATGAAGGCTTAAGAAGAGATAATAATCAGTTATCAAGAAGTAATAGTGAACTTAATTCTAAAAATAATGCTTTACTTCATTCTATAAAACAATTAGAAAGTACTAGAAATAGTTTGCTTAATGAAAATGAATCATTAAGGCAACAAATTGATGATAATAGAATCGTTCTTACTTCTCAATTAGATGTCGAGATAAAGGCTTTAAAGAAAAGAAGAACTGATGTATTAGATGCGGAGATACAAGAAATAAAAAATAGTAAAGAAAAAGAACTTGTGGGCCTTAATACAAGTATAAGTAATCTTAAGAAAGACTTAGAAGAATTAGACAAAGTTTATAGTAGTTACTCTTCGGATTATCCTATTAATTTGGGTGAAGAAGATAAAGACGAAGAGTTTGATGTTGTATGGGAACCTATTGATGAAAATCATGAGATTATGAAGGTTAAAAAAAGAGATATAGATGTATATTATGCTTCTGTTAAAGATGGATATAAAATGATGACAGGAAGAACAGATAATGAAATTCAAGTTGATTTTACTTCAAGATATTCATCACTTGTTGATTTTATTAGTTTTATAAAAAATACGAACGAGTCTGGAACGGGGAAAAAACTGTTTGGTAATGATTTAACTGTTAAAGAAATAATAGACAATTGTAATGAGGGATTAGAAGTATATAGAGTGGAATATAGAGAACACTATAATCAAGAATATGTTAGAGAAATGTATAATTTGTATAAAGAGGTGTCAGGAATTATTTCTTTAATTAGAGTTCCTAAGTATGTAAAGAAAGAAAAGAAACCTAGTTATAGAGATGATATTAATAGTCTAATGTTAGTTATAGAAGCTAAGAAGCAAATAGCTAGAGCTAATGCTGATAAATTAATAGCGGAAGAGGCTTTAGGTTATGCTCTTAAGACATTTTTAAATTATTTACCTGAAGATGTTCGTATAGATTATTTGACTGCTTTAGATGATGGATTAAGTAGTAGTGGTAAAAGGCTTATAAGACAGCTTACTGATTAATAAATATAAATATAAGTATACTTTATTATTTCGACAATTTTTTTAGATGTAGTATGGTATTGTTATTTAGGTGACTAAATAATATGAGAACATACTACATTTTTAATGTTAATAAATATTTTAAGTATATGTATAAGAATAATCCTTTTAAGATGTATAAGATATTTGAAGAAATATATTATTCTAGGGATTATGATAATATTAAAACTTTTAGAGTAATGGAAGAAGTAGCACTTCCTTTTAATAAAATAATGCTTAATGAATATATTTATTATGAGTACAAATTAAAATATGGATATAAAAGAAGAGATAATATTCATATACTTAATACTGATGAGAAGACTACTCTTAGAATTAATAATTATAATATTAAGATAGAAACTGATAGTAATTATAGTATCTTTTTTGATGATATTAAAAGTTATAATACTAATTTATTTGTATGTGATTTTGAGAATAAGGATTATTTCTGGTTATCGAAATTAAATTCTTTACAAAAAGAGTATTCCATAGTAAAATAATATTACAAGGAGGAAATAAGAATATGCTTTGGGATATATTATATGTAGTACTTGGTTTAATCGTAGGATTAGTTCTTGGTTTCTTTATTGCTAGAAAGTTAATGAAGAAAGAACTTAAGAAGAATCCTCCTATTAACGAGCAAATGATAAAGACAATGATGAGTCAGATGGGAAGAACTCCTTCACAGAAACAAGTTAATCAAATGATGAAACAAATGAATAAGTTTATGTAAATGTAAACTTATTTTTTTATTTTCACTTCTTTTCTTCGAAAAGAAACATAGGTATATATATTTTATTATTAGATGTAATTTCTATTTAAGATGTATATTATAATGAATATATTTTTAGAAAATATTTTTTAGATATATGTAAATATTGATACTAGAAGATAAAAATGTTATAATTTATATAGAAAACCAATAGGAGGGATATTTTATGAATTATGATAATAAAAAAATCATTGGTGATTTAATTAATAGACTTAAAATAGAATATGATAAAAATGATCGAAGTGGTGTTTATGGATATACGCAAAGAAAATTAACATATAATTCAAATAGAATAGAAGGTAGTACCCTAACAGAATATCAGACTGCATCACTTTTTGAAACAGGAACAATTATTAATGATGGAATGGCAGTAAGATCAAAAGATGTAGAAGAAGCTAATGGGCATTTTATTATGTTTAATAATATGTTAAAAACATATAATGAAGAATTATCTGAAGAATTAATAAAAAGTTATCATTATGATTTAAAATCTGGTGTTTTTGAAGATAAAGCAAATGGCTACGCAATTGGTGATTATAAAAAAAGAGCCAATACTGTGTCAAATATAAAAGTAGCTTCTCCTTTAGAAGTTGAAGATAAGATGAAAGAATTACTTGATGAATATAATTTAAAAGAAAACCATAATTTATTTGATATTGTAGAATTTCATGCTAAATATGAAAAAATCCATCCTTTTCAAGATGGTAATGGTAGAACTGGTCGTATTATTATGTTTAAAGAATGTATAAAAAATAACATATTTCCATTTATAATTGAAGATGAATTAAAAGGTGAATACTATAAAGCATTAAATAGTGCCCAAGTAAATAGTAATTATAATGATTTATTAGAGTTTTGCAAAAAAGAGCAAGAACACTACTTTAATACTATTAAGGATTTTATTTATACAAAAGATGAACTTGAAGATTTATTAAATAATAATTAGATTTATCTAGTTGTTATTTTTTTTATGTTTTTTACATAACTCCTTGAAATATTTTCTATTTATGATAGTATAGAGATTACAACAATAAAAAGAGGATATGTTTGAGGTGCAAAAAATTCACCGCAAAAATCTTTTTAAAAAAATAAAATATGAAAGGAGTAGAATATGAAAAATGATATAGCATTAATAGATGAGAAAAGTATTAGGAATAAAATATATATTATACGTGGTAAAGAGGTTATGATAGATAGCGACCTTGCTGAAATATATGGATATGCGACTAGAGATTTTAACAAGCAAGTAAAAAATAATATGAATAAATTTGATAGTGATTTTATGTTTCAGTTAACTGAAGAAGAATTTAAAAACTTGATGTTCAAAAAATCCACATCAAGTTGGGGTGGAAGAAGAAAACTTCCTTACGCTTTTACCGAGCAAGGTATATATATGTTAATGACTGTATTAAAAGGTGAAAAGGCTACTATACAGAGTAAGGCATTAATTAGAATATTTAAGAAAATGAAAGATTATATTATCGAGAATAATAATAATTTAGTGAGTTATGACGATGTTCTTAAATTATCGCTTCAGACTAATGAAAATACTAAAGATAGAAGAATTAATTCTTAAATAATCACCTTGCAAATAATATAATTTTATTATATAATAACTATCAATTTATGAAAGGGGATTATTATGGTTAATTCTAATTATTTATTGCCTCCACAAGAAGAAAGAGAAAGAGTTATTAATCTTAGATTTTTAACAAAAAAGGAAATAGAGGGAAGACATAAATTAAGTATATTTAAAAAAATAGGTAGATGTTCTGCTGATACTACGGCGTATACTTGTATAAATACTAAATATAATAAATGTTATATCATTGATGATCCTATTTCTTATACTTACTCATTAGGTAATAATATATATTTTTTTAATTCTGTCGATAATTGCGGCAATATTTTGAGTCCGTCAGATATAGATAGTAGTTCTTTGGGTATAAGACCTGTATTTTCTATTAGAGACATTGAAGACTTAGAACTTCCTATTGATAAGCAGGTTACTGATTATAATTATTACCTATTATATGGTTATTACCCTCAAGAATTTTGTTCTAATTCTATTGATGACGTATTAAATAGTTTGTATAAGATAAAAGACTCGACCAAACTTATAAAAACAGGTAACTCTTATAATGGTGATGAAGAATATATCTATAATAAAGAGAGATACGTTAGAGCATTAGTTAAGGAAGATTTTTTATGCCCTAAAGGAAATTATAACAAAGGAGATTATGTTTGGATAAAAGTAGAACCTATTAAATGGATTTATGATAGAAAAAAGAAACTTCTTGTATCAGAAAAAATATTATATGGTGGTATTCCATTTGATAAAATAAAAGATTATTTAAAAATATTAGCAAAAGAAATACAACAAGAAGTAGATAATAAAAGAGTAGTGGATAAGCCTAAAGAAGAAGTTAAATTATTAGAAAGTAAAACTGGTGAAGTAGATAAGATACTTGAAGATATTAATTATTATTTATCATATTATCATGGTAAAGAAGATGTTAATAAGATAGTTAATGATATAGTAAGTGATTATAATAATAAATTAGAATTAATTAATACTTCTATAAGAAATAAAATTATTAACTTAGAAGTATCTAATAGAGAAGTATTATATAACAATTTAATTATTAAGTTAGATATTATCTTAGATAAATTAAAAAAGAATTATGAAGATAATCAAAAATATTTAGATATGGTTAATATTATTAATTCTTTAAGACATTTACTGGAAGGAACTTCTACTACTGAAATGGATAGTGATTTATATAAAGATTTTAAATTAATCAGTGAAGTTATTCTTCCTTTTATTGATGATAAAGAAAGAGAAGAAATAAAGAAAGAATTGATAAATATTTTAGATTCTAATAGTGCTGATATACTTGGGTTTTTAGATTCTATTCATATATTTAGTGAATGTAGTATTAAGAGTTTGAAATATAATACTATAGATGAATTTGAGTTAAATTTAAGAAAAGAAATACATAATACATTAATAAAACTTAGTCATTATGTTAATAGAAAAGATTTAATTAGTGAAATAGTAACTGGTATTAATGATAATATTAATGGTATATATAGTGAAAGTAAGAATAAAGTTGTTAGTATATATTTAAATAGTATTTATAGTATTATCGAAAGTATTAATAATAAAGTTAATATAGATAGAAATTATTATTCATATTATTTAGAAGAAATGAATAAGATATTAAATCTTGATATTGATTATAATTTAAGTAATGAAGAGATATTTGGGTTACTTATAAATACTTATAGTAGATTATCTAAATTAGAAATAGAATTAGATAGTGAAATAAATATTAATGAATATAAAGTTAGAGTTAAAAATATCTAGTTTTGTCGAAAGCCTTTACAGGCTTTTTTCTTTTATTTATAATTTAATTGAATATAAAGGAGATAATTATGATACATACTATTGATATGGATAATGTAAGGAAGGTACTTAGTTTTTGTAGGTATTATGATGATATTATTAATTATGAAGATGATGATATTATATCTTTTGAATTAATTGACTTTTATAAAGATTATGTTTTTAGTTATAAAGATGAAGATAAGATTAAGTTAATTGATAGTTGTATGTATAAGTATGTAAGTGATTATAATTATAGGAAGGGATTAAAGAGTATTATTAATATTCATGATATAGATTTAAATAGTTATAAAAAGACAAATAAATTAATCAGAAAGATTATTAAATATGATGATAATTTTGAGGATGAAAGAGTTAGAAATATAGTAGTCAGTAAATGGATATAGTATTGACTTTTAATAAATTATGGTGTATATTATAGGTGTCTTTATTAAGACAAGGCATTAAATGTTAATCGCTTTCGGGTGGTGCGAGCAATAAATGATCCCGGTCGAGAAATGTTAATCGCTTCCAGGTGGTGCGAGCAATAAATGATCCTGGTTGTAAATGCCTTAAAGTTCTTATTTTATAAGAACTTTTTCTTTTTACAAAAACATAGCAAACATTTGTTTATAAATGGTAAAATATTTCTTGACTTTATTCTTTCAATTATATATAATAAATATTAAATGAGGATTGGTGATAAGGAAATGGAAGTTAAAACTGGTTACTTATATCATATTAAAGATGAATTTTTTGAAAAAATAAATGAGAAAAGTATTATGATTAATCATGATAATGGTAAGTCAAGACCTTCTTATTTAGCTATTAATGATAGAGATATTTTATGGTTTATACCACTTAGTTCTAAAATAGATAAATATAAAAAAATAATTAAACATAAAATAAATAAATATGGTAATTGCAGAACCATATTAATAAGAAATATTTCAGGGCTTGAAGAAGTTATTTTAATTCAGAATGCATTTCCTACATTAAAAAAATATATAAAAAATATCCATACGATTGAAGGTAAACAGATAAGAGTTTCTACTTCTGTTGAAAAAGAAATAGTTGATAATTTTAAATATATGTTATCACTAAAAGAAAATGGCTTAGATTTATTCTTTACAGATATTGATAGAATTAAAGAGATAATGGAAGAAGAAAAAAATATTTTAGTATAAAGGGGCGATTGTATGTATATAGATGTACTTTGTGAGATTGGTGCTAAAGCAGTTGATAATGTTTTTGAGTATAGAGTACCTAAAGAATTAGAAGGTAATATTAAAATAGGTATAAGAGTTGGTATTCCTTTTGGTAAGATGAATTTAGAGGGATTTGTTATTAATATTAAGAATAATACTAATTATGATAAAGATAAGATTAAAGATATAACTTCGGTTATTGATAAAGAACCTGTTCTTAATAAAGAAATGATAGAACTTGGTAAATATATGAGTGATAGTTTATTATGTTCTAAAGTTAGTGCATATCAGGTAATGCTTCCTAAAGCTTTAAAAGCTAAAGCTGGTACGGAGATTAAGATTAAATATAATAGGTATTTAAGAAGAAATAAGAGTATTGAAGAGATTGATAATTATATTAAGAATTGTAAATATGAAGGGCAGATTAATTTACTTTGTAAACTAAAAGAAGGAGACGTATTAATTAGTAAGATGTCTAGTACTATTAATACAATTATTAAACATGGATTGGGAGAAATAATTAATATTGAAGAAAAAAGATATAATTATACAGGATTATCTAATTATAAGAGGGTTACTTTAACTAGTGAACAAGAAAATGTTAAGAATAAAATAATATCTTCTTTTGGTAAGAGTGAAACATTTTTATTATATGGAGTAACTGGTAGTGGTAAAACAGAAGTATATATGAGTGTAATAGAAGAGACTATAAAAAATGGTAAAGAAGCTATTATGCTAGTACCTGAAATTAGTTTGACTCCTCAGATAGTAGGTAAATTTATATCGAGATTTGGAGATGTTATATCAGTACTTCATTCGAGATTATCGGATAGTGAAAGGTATGATGAATATCGAAAGATTACCGAAGGTAAATCAAAGATTGTAATTGGTACTCGGAGTGCTATCTTTGTACCTTTTAAGAATATTGGAGTTATTATTATTGACGAAGAGCACACTTCATCATATAAGCAAGAAAGTCATCCAAGATATAATGCAAAGACAATTGCTCTATGGAGAAGTAATTATCATAAGTGTCCAGTTGTACTTGGTAGTGCTACGCCTAGTTTAGAGTCTTTTGCGAGAGCAGGTAATAAGGTATATAATCTTCTTACTTTAAATAAAAGACCTGGTAGTAGTACTTTACCTAGTGTTCAAATTGTTGACATGAAAGATGAAGTTAAGAAAGGGAACTTTATCTTATCTAGTATATTAAAAGATAAGATTAAGGAAAAGTTAGATAAAGGAGAACAAATAATACTATTATTAAATAGAAGGGGATACTCTAATATTATTACTTGTAAGGATTGTGGATACACGGAGAAGTGCCCTAAGTGTGATATATCTTATACTTATCATAAAACTAGTAATAATTTAAAGTGTCATTACTGTGGTACTTCTAAGCCTCTTATGAATAGTTGTAGTAATTGTGGTAGTACTAATATTAAAGATTATGGTCTTGGTACTGAAAAGTTAGAAGAAGAACTACATAAATTATATAATGCTAGGATAATTAGAATGGATATTGATACTACAAGTAAAAAGGGGGAGCATGAGAGAATTATTGATGCTTTTGGTAATCACGATTATGATATATTAATTGGTACACAGATGATTGCTAAGGGATTAGATTTTCCGGATGTTACTTTAGTGGGAGTGGTATCGGCAGATTCTACTTTGAGTACTCCTGATTTTAGAGCAAGCGAAAATACTTTTCAATTATTATGTCAAGTATCTGGAAGAGCTGGCAGAAGTGAGTCTAAAGGAGAAGTTATTATTCAGACTTATAATCCAGAACATTATAGTATTGTTCTTTCTAAGAATCATGATTATTTATCTTTTTATAAAGAAGAAATGAAAATGCGAAAACTTCTTAAATATTCTCCTTATTACTATATGGTAGTGGTGGGAATATCTTCAAGAGATTATGATTTAGGTTTTAAGGAATCTAATAAAATTGGTTCTTATTTAAAGAGTAATTTAAGCAATGAAACAATAATATTGGGTCCTTCTATGGCAAGTGTATTTAAGATTGATAATATTTTTCATTATCAAATAATTATAAAGTATCGCTTAGATAATAATTTAATTAATTGTCTTAAATTTATTGATGAGATGTTTAAGAAAAATAATAAGATTAATGTGGAATTAGATTTTGATCCGATAAAAATATAAGAATATTGTTCTGTTTTTTCTTTTCTTTAATATAATTAATTAGAAAAGAGGAATATATAATGATTAATAAAAAGAATTTATGGTTTTTAACTCTATTTAGTTTGGTACTAGTATTATCCATCTATTATGTAACAATGCCTAGTGATGTTTTTAATACTGATACGGTTGTGGATAGCGAAAATATTAATATTAAAGATGTCAGTGTTATTTCTAGTATGAAGTTGGAGGATGATGCTCTTGTTGTTAAAGAAATTAATGATATCAAGAATAAACTTACTAGTAAAGATATTTCTTCTGATGAAAAGAATGCTCTTTTTGAACAGCTTAAGTCTTTAAATAGAAGTTCTTCTAAAGAAGAAACGTTGGAAAATAAAATTAAGGATTCTTGTAATTGTGAGAACTTTGTTAAGATTGATGGTGATAATGTTAGAGTAGTACTTGATTCTGATGATGCTAGTACGAGTAATGCAAATAATATTATGAGATTAGTACAGAGTGAATTTGATAATAAAATGTATATTTCTGTTAAATATAATTAATATAGGAAAAAATACTTCACTAAATGTTAAACTTGGAATAGAATATTATGAAAACATAATTCGCCCTATAGGGAAGTGAGGTATTTATGAATAGTAGTATATTAACTAAAAGAGAAAAAGAAGTATTTA